>JBBREG010000135.1:0-9716 GCA_038203125.1 Chitinophagales bacterium | reverse complement strand
GAAATGGCAAAACAGGTAGCACATGAGATTAAAAACCCGCTGACACCTATGAAGCTCAGCATTCAATATCTTCAAAATGCTTCTAACCGGGACGATGTGGATGATCTGCCTGCGATGATCCGAAGGGTAAGCAAAACCCTCATTGAACAAATTGATAATCTAACCAATATCGCATCCGAGTTTTCCAGTTATGCGAAGATGCCGACGGCAATGAATGAAGTATTTGTCATTAATGATGTAGTCGCTTCTGTTCATGATTTGTTCCGGAAACGGGAGGATATGGATATTCAATTGCAGGTGCCCATTAATGACTTATTTGTTTTTGCAGACAAGAGCCAGATTATACGGGTATTAAATAATATTGTAAAAAATGCCATCCAGGCGATCCCGAAATCACGACGAGGGTTGATTGAAATCAAACTCGTATATACCGAAGAGACTGTAACAATATCCATACATGATAATGGAACCGGGATTGATGAACATATGAAGGAGAAAGTGTTCTATCCCAATTTCACCACTAAATCTTCGGGGATGGGTCTTGGACTTGCCATTTGTTCTGATATCATTCAGTCTTTTGATGGCAGGATTTATTTTGAAACTGAAAAAGGATCAGGTACCACATTCTTTATAGACTTACCCCGCCATGCCATGAACGGTGAATTCATCAATCGCAGACAACGCCTGGGTGATGAAATGGTCAATAGCTAGTGAACCCCAGACTATTTGGTTGTTGCCATCATCAGGCTTTTTGCATTAGCCAGTGCCTCTTTGGAAGGGGGATCTCCACTTAACATTTTGGCAATTTCAACCTGACGCGTTTCTGCCGTCAACAACTGGACAGAAGATTCATCCCGTCCCTTGTTCTGTACTTTTGACACGTGATATTGAATGGCTGCGTGGGCTGCAATTTGTGGTGAATGGGTGATCATTAATATCTGATGCCCTTTTGCGAGATCACGAATCAACTGCCCCATTCTCCACGCAACTTCTCCGGAGATACCTGTATCGATTTCATCAAAGATGATGGTAGGTAGAGCTGCCTGTGCCGCGTAAAGTGATTTAATGGCGAGGCTAAGACGAGACAATTCACCACCTGATGCAACAGACTGGATAGGTTGCGGTGATATGCCTTTATTAGCTGTAAATAAAAACTGGATATCATCCATACCTTCAGGTCCCGGAGTGGTTGGGACTATATCAATTGAAAATTTTCCATTGGGCATCCCTAGCTCCAGCAAGAGTTTATTCATGGAGGGGATGATCTTCTTCGCACCGGAAGTTCGTTTTATGGTTAATTGATTTCCTTTTTCCTGAAGCAATGAAAGAGCTGACTCAATCTTTATTTCAAGGCCTTTCACCTGGTCACCAACTGATGCCAGTTCACTTAATTCTTTATTGAATGAATTTTTTAATTGCACCAGGTCATCTTCATTGCTACACTGATATTTTTTTATCAGGATATAAATTTGATTTAACCTGGATTCTACTTTTTCCAGCCTGGACGGATTGTTTTGTGCAAGACCTTCCAGTTTACTTCCTTCCATGCCAAGATCCTGCACTTCGAGACGAAGCGCATCAAGGCGGTCGGCAATAGCTGAGATCGGTGGTGATACGGATCTGACAACATCCACCTGTTTTATCAGTTGTGTCAGCTGTGTCAGGATGGCATGAGGACCATCCACCATCACACGTTGTAATTGTGCTAAAGAGTGATCTATGGACTCAGCATGCGTCAGAATATTTTGTTCTTCTTCCAGGGTGGTGACTTCACCTGATTTCAGTTGGGCATTTTCCAGCTCACTGATTTGAAATTGCAAAAAATCTTTTCTGCGTGCGGAAGTGGCTTCGAAATCTTTCAGCTTTTGTAATTCATTTCTGAAAGAAACCAGTGACTGGTAGACTTCTTTGTATTCCTGATATGATCTGCCGGAGGAACTTAATGTATCTAAAACTTCCCGCTGATAATCTTTGGATTGGAGAGCAAGATTATCATGCTGATGATGAAGTTCAATGAGATGACTTGTAATCTCCTGCAAGACTTTTAATGACACAGGCGTGTCGTTAACAAATGATCTGCTTTTGCCACCTGCAGCAATCTCTCGACGGCAGATCAATTCGGTATCAAAGTCAAGTCCTTCGCGTTCAAATAACCATTGTATGGACTGATCATGTAGCGTAAAATGAGCTTCCACTATACACTTTGCATTATCGTCTGTAAGGATTCGACCATCTGCGCGTTTTCCAAGTGCGAGACCCAGGGCACCTAAGAGAATGGATTTGCCGGCACCTGTCTCTCCGGTAATGATAGATAATCCCGGAGAAATGGACATATCCAATTCCGAAATAATCGCATAGTTATGAATGATCAACCGGGTAAGCATAGAACGAAAGGACTAAAATAAATCTAACACTATTGTAGCGCATTTAATGCTTCAAGAACAACGGGTTCTACATTTGTGCCGGACCGTTGTACCATCGCATAAAGTTCCATAGCCTTTGCTTTCTGACGAAGGCCGATGTAGCTTTTCATTTTTTCATACAGGAAAATAGGTTGTTTGTTATTGAGTTGAATAGCCCGGTCAAAATCTGATATAGCTTCCTGATACCTGCCGGTTATATTTTTTATCCGGCCTCTTTCATACCACAATTCTGCATCCTCCGGATGCATTTCGAGATATCGGTTTATGTCTGCGAGGGCAAGCTCCCAATTGCTGTTTGCTTGATGAACCAGGGAACGGTTTTTAAATCCATTGGCATGATTGGGATCAAGCGTGAGCCCTTTATTAAAGTCTGATAGTGCCATATCAAGCTTTCCACCCAGGGCCCATACAGCACCGCGATTGATATAATATTCTCCTTTCAGACTATCCATTGCAATCGCGCGGTTGTAATCCTCCAGGGCAGGCTGATATTTCTGTTGATTGAAGTATAATTTAGCCCTGGAGTTGTATAACGCGCCATCAGGTTTGAGGGTGATGGCTGAATTGTAATCTGCTAATGCTTCCTCAATTCGTCCCTGGTCCCTGCGGAAATTTGCCCTGTTGCGGAAGGGCAGAGAAGTATTCGTGTGGTATTTAAGTACATGGGTCCATAAAGCATCGCTATTATTCCAGATTTGATTTTGTCGCCATGTCATCACCATATATAATGCCAATACGCCTCCGAATCCATATAACACTGGTTTGGCCAGCGTTGAATTTCGAGTAAAAAGTGATTGACCGAAATACGCAACGATAAACATCAATCCGACATAGGGGATGTATGTAAACCTGTCAGCCAGATAACCCTGACCGGCACCTACCACCTGAAGCAGGAACATAATATTGAACAAGAAGAAAAGGACACCAAAGACATAAGGTCTCCAATCCTTCTTATACGCAATCCATATAAATGCGATAATCCCTATAAAAACAAGTGGTCCCGCATATATTTCCGGAGGCAGTTCATGAGGATAGGGATACAGAGGGGACATCTTATAAGGAAAGATGAACTTTACAAGATATACGCCCAGTGAAAAACCTCCGATCATCAGACGTTGCACCAACGTGTAATTTGTAGAATCATCCATTGATCCCTGTTCGCGCAGAAAATAAATTCCAACGAGCCCTATGATCAGGGATAATAAAAAGAACGCCCATTTTTCAATGACTAACTTTATATGTAAAGGACGCTTTAAATAATAGTCCACTAACAGCATCGTCAAGGGGAGCGAGACCGCCTGGATTTTTGAGAACAGGGCAAAGACGAACAAGCCCATCGCGGCATAGAAGTATTTCTTTGCATACCCTGTCCGTACATATTGTATGTAAAACCATAAGGCACTCAGGAAGAATACTCCAAACAACACGTCCTTTCGTTCCGTCACCCATGCTACTGATTCTACCCGCATCGGATGAATTCCAAAAAGTAATGCGCCTGCAGCTGAGGCAACGGCATTTAAGTTTAAGGATCGGAAAATGCGGTAGACAAAAAATACGCACAAGAGGTGCAGCAGGAGATTATTGATGTGGTATAAAGTAGGATCAAGACCTACGAGAGATCTTTCAATCGCGAAGGTCAGGATGGGAAGTGGGTTATAGTTACCAATGACGGGATCAGAAAAGATATTGACGATATTATCCCAGTTTAATAATGCCGTATTTGCATTATTTGCAAGGTTGAAGTCGTCATCCCAATTAACAAAATCATGTTTGAACACCGAAATAAATGCGATGAATGTCAATCCCAGGCAGATTGCCACATATTTCCAATCTATACCTTCCATTTGCTGGAAAGCGTTTTTTTTCTTCTGGAGATTGACCCTGGTTGACTTCTTAGCTGGTTTCTTACCTTTTGCCATGCGCCAAAAATATCAATTGGTGATGATATATCACTTTTAGACCTATATATAGATCATTAAAATTCCAGAATTTAGGGTATAATTCAGGTTATTATCTAGTCTGGATGGGCATGGATTGTTTAATTTTGCGTCATGATATTGAATGCAGCACAATTGTGCGAGCTTCTCCATGGCGAACTCATAGGTGATGGCGGAAGAGAAATACACGGTCCATCCCAGATAGATAAGGGTGTGGCGGGTACAGTCTCATTCCTGGCGAATCCAAAATATGAAAGCCATGTTTATACTACAGATGCCAGCGTCCTGATCGTTTCGAAGGATTTCTTGCCGCAACAACCGCTTGATGCTACGTTGATCAGGGTAGAAGATGTCTATGCTGCGATGGTGATGCTGATTGAAAAATTCAGCAAAAATGGGGTTCCCAAACCTGGCATTTCAAAATTGGCTGTCATTGACACGGCAGTGACACTGAATGCAGAAGTTTCAATCGGAGCTTATACTGTGATCGAATCAAATTCCAGGATCGGGAGTCGAACGATCCTTTATCCACAAGTTTTTATTGGACATGATACAGTGATAGGTGAGGATGTGGTCATCTACCCCGGGGCCAAAATATATCCAAACACAAAAATTGGCAACCGGTGTATTATCCATTCGAATGCCGTCATTGGATCGGATGGATTTGGATACCGTCCCGATGAATCCGGTCATTACCAGAAAATTAATCACGTAGGAAATGTGATCCTGGCTGATGATGTGGAGATTGGAGCTAATACAGTTATCGACAGGGGCACATTAGCTTCCACTCAAATAGGTACCGGATCTAAAATTGATAACCTGGTGCAGATCGCTCACAATGTAACGGTGGGTGATCATACAGTCATTGCAGCCCAGACAGGCATAGCCGGCAGCACTAAAGTCGGCAATCATGTGCGCATAGGTGGTCAGGTAGGGCTGAACGGTCATATTGAAATCGCAGACAGAATTGAAATACAAGCACAAAGCGGCGTGCACACAAGCAAGTATCCCCAGGGGTCTAAATTATTTGGATCACCTGCCATTTCATTTATCCAATATCTTAAATCGTACGCGGTGTTTAAACATCTTCCGGATCTGATCAGGAAAATTGAAGAACTTGAAAAAAGGGTGGACGCAGCTAAAAAGGGAGAAATATGAAGCAACAGACCATCGCTACTTCCTTTAAGCAGGAAGGTGTCGGATTACATACAGGAAAATCAGTCATTGTCGAATTTGAACCAGCCGAAGTCAACCATGGCATTCGGTTCGTTCGAGTGGACCTGAAAGACCAGCCTGTACTCATAGCAGATGTAGCCCAGGTCGTATCGACCAACAGAGGCACATCCCTGAGAAATGGGGATGCACAGATTAGTACAGTCGAACATGTGCTTTCAGCACTCACGGGCATGGGTGTCGATAATGTCCTGATCAAAGTAGACGGCCCTGAAATCCCGATCATGGACGGAAGCGCCTCTTCATTTGTGGAGGGTATCGTAGCAGCAGGCATTGTGCAGCAGGATTCGGACCGCGAGTACTTCGAAATTGAAGAGCCAATTTCGTTTATAGATGAGCTCACAGGAACCGAATTGTTAGCCCTGCCCGGTGATAAATTTGAAATCACTGCGATGATCGATTTTAATTCGCAGATCCTGGGACATCAATATGCGAGCCTCCAGAATATGGAGGAATATCAACATCAAATTGCTCCTTGCAGGACATTCGTTTTTATCCGGGAACTTGAACAGCTATTTGATGAAAACCTGATCAAAGGAGGAGACCTTGATAACGCGGTTGTCATTGCAGATAAAATGATGGATCAGACAGAACTTGACCGACTGGCTAAAAAACTTGGAAAGCAGAGTATCAAGGTTGAAAAAACAGGTATCCTCAATACGACCTCACTTAAATTTGAAAATGAACCTGCACGTCATAAACTATTGGATATCATAGGGGATCTGACATTATTAGGAAAGCCGATTAAAGGCAAAATTGTAGCCCGTAAACCAGGTCATACAGCCAACATAGAATTTACAAAGGTCCTTAAGCGGAAGATGCTGGAGCAGCGAAAGATGAAAGGCCGTCCGAAAATTGATCCCGATCAGCCTCCGATTTTCGATGTGGAGGCTATACTCAAAATGTTGCCGCACCGTTATCCTTTCCTACTGGTTGACAGGATAGTGGAGATGACGGAAAATACTATAGTTGGAATCAAGAATATCACTTTTAATGAACCCCTGTTCCAGGGTCATTTTCCCGGCAATTCCATCTTTCCGGGTGTATTACAAGTTGAAGCACTTGCTCAGGTGGGTGGCGTGTTTGTACTCTGCAAATTACCAGATCCCGAGAATTGGGGCACGCTCTTCCTGAAGATTGATAATACAAAGTTTAAATCCAAAGTGGTTCCCGGTGATCAGCTCATCCTTAAGATGCAACTTCTCACGCCGGTCAGAAGAGGTATCTGCCACATGTATGGCACAGCTTATGTAGGTAGTCGTCTGGTGTCAGAGACTGAACTCACCGCACAGATCGTGCGCAATGATCCAAAACATGAATAATATCCATCGTAATGCCAAAATCGGAAGGAATGTCCAGGTAGGCCCATTCACCACGATCGAAGAAGATGTAGTCATCGGGAATGGCTGCCGAATCGGTGGGAATGTTAATATCCTGGCTGGCGCCCGTTTGGGAAATAATTGTCACGTATTTCCTGGCGCAGTCATTGGTGCTGCACCCCAGGATCTCAAATTCGAAGGAGAACATTCAACACTTGAGATTGGCAATAACGTCACCATTCGTGAATATTGTACTATAAATAGGGGTACAAAAGCAAGCTTTAAAACATCTATCGGAGATAACTCTCTGCTGATGGCATACGTGCATGTAGCGCACGATTGTACCATCGGTCCTAACTGTATCCTTGCCAACAATGTTAATCTGGCAGGTCATATCAATATCGGTCATCACACTGTGATTGGCGGTTTGGTTGCAGTACATCAATTTGTCAAGATCGGTGATCATGTGATGGTAGGAGGTGGTAGTCTTGTTCGAAAAGACATACCACACTTTGTGAAAGCTGCCCGTGAGCCACTTTCCTTTGTCGGTGTCAATGTGACAGGTCTGAAGCGCAGAGGATTTACACAGGAACAAATCCATTCGATCCAGGACATATACCGCCTTCTGTTTGTGCGAGGCTATAATATTTCACAGGCCGTATCTGTCATCAAAGATGCCATCCCCGACATCCCTGAGAAGGAACTCATCCTTGAGTTTGTAGATCAGTCCGAACGCGGTATCATGCGAGGCTTCAGGGCACACAATCCCGTCAATGGATCTGTCTATACAAAAGCTGACTAAGGCATATAATCGAAAAACCATTTTTAAAGAGCTTACTTTCCATGTGAGGTCGGGCAGCCGGTTTGCAATCACAGGACCTAATGGTTCTGGCAAGTCTACACTGTTGAAAATTTTATCGGGTGGCGCCTTGCCATCATCAGGGAACATTATCTATACACACAACACAAACAACATTTCTTCAGAGGACATCTTTCGTTATGTACATTTTGTGGCGCCCTATAACACGGTAATAGAAGAACTCTCATTAGCAGAACTTTTTCATCTGCACCAGCGATTGGGCTTATTAAGACAGTTTGATCGGTTTGAAGATTGGTCCTCTCGTTTAGATTACACATTCATTCCAACCCAACAGATCAAAATGTTTTCTTCCGGAATGAAACAGCGAGTGAAGCTGGGGCTGGCATTACTGGATGACAGATCTCTAATATTCCTGGATGAGCCCGGATCAAATCTGGATGTCCGTGGCAAAGAGTGGCTGGCGGTCCTGATAAAAGGAATGGATGCCACAAAGACAATCATTATTGCATCTAACGATCCCGCAGAGATTGTTTTATGTCAGGATACTTTTGATTTGCTTGCGAATTAAGCAGATAGTTTATCATCGAGATCTTTCAATTTCGATTGGATCGTTTTTAATCTGTCCACGATATTGATCTGTTCTGTCAATGAAGTCTTCTCTTTCTTCAATTCCAGTTTAGCTCCCTCCAGCGTAAAGCCGCGGACTTTTACGAGATTATATATTATCTGTATCTGTTGAATATTTTCTTTTGTAAAAAGCCTGTCTCCTTTCTTGTTTTTCCTTGGCGTCAAAAACGAGAACTCATTCTCCCAATAGCGGAGTAGTGACCGGGATACATCGAACATGCCGGCGACTTCTCCGATCGTGTAGTAGAGTTTATCCAGATGCTGGGTGTCTATGGATTTCATCAGGTTTGGTTCTGATCTGAAATATAACACTAATTTAAATCTCGGGGCCTTAAGGCTTCTTTATTAGATCTTTCTGATCGGGGGATTCGAGGAATGGATGAGGTGGAGAAGCGATCGCGGGATCACAGGATCACGGGAGGAGGGGAGGAGGGGAGGAAGGGAGGAAGGAAGGGAGAAGGGACAACAGGCTTAAACAAGAAAAATGCGAAATTGAGATTCAAAAGGTAATCAACACTGTGAAATACAAGAAATTATGGTGATTAATTAAAGTGAAACTTAACTATTAGCAGCATGTATAAATTGCTGGTCAAAATTGAGGCAGATCCCTGACGTTTATTTTGCATTTAGTCCCGTAATCCTGTGCTCCTGTGCTCCTTCTTTCCTAGTCGAAAGATTGATTCTCAAGCTTAGCTCTTTCGACCAGGCTTTGATATTCTTCAGGAGTAAGGTCATCCATACAATAGATGATCGGGTCTACCGGATTGCCTTTGAGGCGGACTTCGTAATGTAGATGAGGAGCTGTAGATGTGCCAGTATTTCCAACACGACCAATTGTCTGGCCTTTTGTGATCTGTTCGCCTTCTTTCACATTCAGAGATGCCATGTGGCCGTAGAGGGAAGAATATCCGTATCCATGATCAATGATCACGTGATTGCCATAGCCAACGCGCCCATGATCAGCTTTGATAACCACCCCGTTGCCGGTGGCCTGGATAGGCGTGCCTGCGGGTGCAGTAAAGTCGATACCTGTGTGCATGCGATCTACCTTGTGGACAGGATGCAGCCGTATGCCAAATCCTGACATCGCATTCAGGTTCTTTTTAAGAAGATCGATCCTGACAGGCTTGATACTTGGTATACTTGCGATCATTTCCGCACGGTCTTTTGCTTCCATGAGGATTGTATCCAGGGATGCTTTTTGTACTTTTAACTGGATCATCAGTTTGTCTACTTTCTCCCTGGTCTCAACCAGGATCTGTCCTGAGTTCGCATATTTCACCAGGCTGGCATAGCGGTCACTACCCCCTGTACCACCATCCCACACTGCTTCATCTATAGGTTCCATACCGAGCAT
>JBBREG010000134.1:0-9783 GCA_038203125.1 Chitinophagales bacterium | reverse complement strand
ATTAGAAAAGCAAATCAATCATGGGATCCTTTTATCATAATGTTTATTTCTGGTTACAGAACCCTGAAAACCCCTCCGATAGAAACTTCTTTGAAGCATCTTTGAAAAAACTTCTCGCGAATTCAACGTATGTAAAATCATTTCACATCGGCGTGCCTGCAGATACTGACAGACCCGTAATTGATCGAAGCTATACGTATGCTGCTGTGATGAGTTTTGCCAATGCTGCCGATCAGGATGCCTATCAGGTCGAGGATGTTCACCTGACATTCCTCAGTGAAAGCAAGCACTTATGGACAAAGGTTATCATCTATGATTCAGAAGAGATCAAATGATCTAGAATTCAGCAGGTTGCATCAATCGAAATGCATTGTAAAAAAAGCTGAGGGATTATTTCCCTTCGAAATTGCGTTTTGCAATTGAAGCATTTCCTACAGAATTTGGAAATATTTTGTGATGTATTTTGTAACAATGCTCAGAGAAAATTTAAAATTACACAGCCTAACTTTCCTAACATAATCATGTTTGCAAGTCTGAGGATGCCAAGTGTAAAAAACTCCCCCCGTGTACTTTTTAGTTTTTATCTATTAGTTTTTACGTTATCCCTTATTTTTTAGTTTTTATCTTTTCGTTTTTAGATTGAGATTTAACTTTTTAGTTTTTATCTTTTAGTTTTTAGTTTTTAGTTTAATTACTATCATCATCATACTCCGCTGGCAATCCTTTTTTATTGATAAAGATGGAGTAGAATATGGATGCTGAAATACAAAGCATGATCACCCCTAAAGAAATAAATACCTGTGTTGTTTTCTCCAGATATTGATTGATCCAGTGCTCGCCGAGCATTTTAAGACCAATGAAAATCAAGACCACCGAGATACCTTGTTGCAGGTAATCAAATTTTGTCACTGCACCGCGCAGGAGAAAGAATAATGAACGTAATCCCAGCAGGGCGAAAATATTGGAGGTATAAATGACAAGTTTATCGCGCGAGATCCCCATCACCGCAGGAATGGAATCCAGTGCAAATACAAGGTCAATCGTGGCCAGCATGATGACAACTACAAATAATGTAGTGTATACACGTTTGCCATTTTCTATAAAATAAAATTTCCCATCACCATCATGCGGGACTAACGGAAGTAACTTATTCAGATACTTATAGACTTTCGATTTGTGCGGATCAAATTCATCATCATTGTTGGATGTAAACATTTTGTACCCGGTGAATATTAAAAAGACACCGAACAGGTAGAGTATCCAATGAAATTTATCCACGAGGGCTACGCCCACGGTAATAAATATGACGCGGAAGATGATGGCCATCAAAATCCCCAGCAACAGAACGCGGCCATAGTTTTTCTCCTGCACCGAAAACGCCGAAAAGATGAGAATGAAGACAAAGATGTTGTCAATACTCAGGCTCCACTCCATCAGATAGGCGCTGAGATATTCCAGTCCCGTGGTCTGCCCGTACTTGACCCACATAAAAATGAAAAAACCAAGAGCAAGTGACACCCAGAAAAAAGTCTGGTACAGGGCACTGCGAATGGTCACGGTCACATTCTTTTTGCTAAGGAGTCCAAGGTCAAAGATGAGGGCGGCAATGACAATAATGCCAAAAATGAGGTAGGTTATTTCATCGGTTGTCATGAGAAGATCTTGAGCGGCAAAGATATCCGAACAAAGGAATTACGGGCATGTTGAGTTTGGTTATAGAATTATACGGCATTAACACAATAATCTTTAAATATTTACCGGGCTTGTGAATAGATAAGAAATTGACTTTGAATACGTTATATATGTAATTTACCGGCCGGTTCGTCTTACATAGTTATCCGTACCCTGACTCTATTGACAAGTAGTCGCATTTCCCCCTAACTTGGCTCTTTGTCTGTAAAGCGGGCGGACCAGCTGTGAATTTATTTCGGACACGGACCGTTTTCGTTTCATATTTCTTGACAACTCAGCATGGTGCAATCTGGCAATTATCAAGTCCTCATCCAAAAACTGGATGCCTTCACAAGACGATTTTATCTTAACAAACTGATTCGGGGCAGTCTCATCACTTTTGGTGGTATTCTGGCTGTATTCCTGCTCTATGCCTTGCTGGAACATCAGTTTTATTTCGGGTCCGGAACCCGTAAACTCTTATTGCTTTCCTTCATCGGAATTTCGCTTTCCTCCCTGGTGGCATTAGTTGCCTGGCCCATTGCTCAATATTATCGACTGGGTCGCGTGATTTCACATACGCAGGCTGCTGCCATCATTGGCAATCACTTCGCACACATCCAGGATAAATTGCTAAATATCCTGCAACTCAGGCAACAGGCAGACCAGGTCACCGGAAATGCGGAATTACTTTTTGCGGGTATCGAACAAAAAACAAAAGAGATTGAACTGGTACCTTTCAAAGCCGCCATCAATCTCGGTCAGAATAAAAGATATCTCCGGTATGCATTACCTCCGGCATTAATTCTGCTCGCTCTGCTTATTGGTGCGCCAAGTATTATCCGTGACAGCACAGATCGTTTGATCCATACAAATAAGATCTATGAACGTGAGGCTCCTTTCCATTTTGTATTACAGAAAGATGCATCCTTATCCGTAGTGCAATACGAAGACTACATACTGGAAGTTACGACCGATGGATCGATGGTGCCTGCGGAAGTCTTTATCGAAATAGATAATTACTCCTACCGCTTGCGCAATGATGGTCCATCTGCCTTTTCATACAATTTTAAAAATGTCCAGGATGATACCCCATTCCGCATCTATGCAGGACCTGTTTCTTCTGCAGAAATGACACTAGCGGTGATCCGGAAACCTGGTATCCTGTCATTTGATATTGGATTGGATTATCCGTCTTACACCGGCCGACGCGATGAAGAGCTTTCGAATATTGGAGATCTTATTGTACCGGAAGGAACAAACCTTACCTGGGATATCCAGGCAGCTCACACGGAAGCATTGGATGCTTTCTTCGAAGGCCATTCGTCCATGCTGGAAGCAGAGCGAAGAAGCGAAGACCGCTTTATCCTGAAGTCAAGAGCTACAAAGGATGGCAGGTATACCCTGTTCCTTAACAATAGTTTACTGGCCAGACCCGATAGTGTCCAATACAGCATTCGTGTTGTTCCCGATCGTTTTCCGGGTATCCGCGTTGAATCCTTTTCGGACAGTCTTGAAAAAAGCCTGATCTATTTTGCAGGAAATGTAGATGATGATTACGGCATCAGATCCCTAACTTTTCAATATGAACATCTTAATGACAAGGGGAAAGTAATTGAAGTAAAAACACAAGGTCTGGATGTGCCGCATCCTACACAGTATTCTTATACCCATAGTTTCGATGTCAATGAGATTGCATTAAAACCCGGCGAACAAATCCAGTATTACTTTGAAGTGCATGATAATGATGGAATCCACGGCAGCAAATCCAGCCGGACGCCCGTCATGCAATACCGCAAACCAACCGCTGAAGAATTTGATCAGAAAGAAGAAGAGAACAATCGCGACATCCAATTTAATCTTGAAAAATCCCTGAAGGAAACCCAGGATATCCAGGAAGACATGAAGAAGCTGCGTGAAAAACTTATGCAGGAGAAGAAGGCAGAATGGCAGGATAAAAAAGAACTGGAGAAGCTGATGAAACGTCACGAGACCCTGCAAAACCAAATGCAGGAAGCACTCGAAAAATTCCAGGAGAATATTCAAAATCAGGAAGAACATAGTCAGCCTTCGGAAGAACTAAAAGAAAAACAGGAGAAGGTCCAGGAGCTTTTTGAAAAACTCATGAGCGATGAAATGAAAGAGCTCATGAAAAAAATGGAAGAGCTCATGAAAGATTTGGAGAAAGAAAGCGCCATTGATATGATGGAACAATTTGAGATGAATGACCAGGAACTGGAGAAGGAACTGGATCGTATGCTTGAACTATTCAAACAACTGGAGGTAGAGGCAGGGATGGATCAGGCAATTGAGAAGCTTGAGAAAATGGCGGAAGAACAGGAGAAGCTCAGTGAAGAAACTGAGGGTGAGAAAAAAGAAAATGAATCCCTCCAGCAGGAGCAGGATTCTTTGAATAAAAAGTTTGACGAGCTTCAGAAAGATATGGAAGAGCTTCAGAAGAAAAATGAAGAGCTCGAGCGTCCGAAGGATATGGATGGCGCCAAAGAGGACATGGAGAAGATCGACCAGGACATGGAAAACAGCAAAGATCAGCTGGAGAAAAAAGACAGTAAAAATGCCTCCAAGTCCCAGAAGAATGCGGCTCAGCGTATGAAGGAAGCTGCCGGAAAGATGAAAGAACAGATGCAGGCTGGTGAGATGGAACAGATGGAGGAAGACATGACCATGCTGCGTCAATTACTTGAAAACCTGATAACCTTATCTTTTGACCAGGAAAGGCTTATCACAGATTTTAACGTGACAGAGGTTACGACGCCACGGTATGTTTCCTTGGTACAAGAGCAGTTTAAGATCAAAGATGATTTTAAGGTGGTAGAGGATACGCTTCATGCACTCAGTAAAAGAGTAACCCAGATTGAAAGCTTCGTGCACGAAAAAGTAGGGGACATTAAAGTGAACCTGAATAAAAGTTTAGATCAACTCGAGGAGCGTAATAAAGCTGTCTCCAGTGATCACCAGCAGCGCACCATGACCTATCTCAACGATTTGGCACTAATGTTGAGTGAAGTGATGGAACAGATGCAACAACAGATGGCTTCGATGAAGCCGGGAAGCCAATCTTGCGAGAAACCTGGAGGTAAAGGTGGGAAAGGCGGCAAGAGTGGCCGGGTACCCATGGATAAAATTACCGAGGGCCAGAAAGGATTAAATGGAGAAATGCAGAAGATGTCTGAGCAGATGAAGAAAGGGGATCAGGGTAAGATGAGCAAAGAGTTTGCACAAATGGCTGCCAAGCAGGCTGCATTACGCAAAGCATTAAAGGAATTGAACCAGGAGAAAAAAGAATTGGGCAAAGGTAATCCTGAGCTTGATGGTATCTCGGAAGAAATGAATAAGATTGAAATTGACCTGGTGAACAAACGCCTCAATAATGAGACTTTAAAGCGTCAACAGGATATCACCACGCGGCTTTTGGAAGCTGAGAAGTCAGAACGTCAAAGAGACCAGGATGAAAAGCGTCAGGCTGAAACCGCTCGTGAGCAGAAAAGATCAATGCCTCCGGCCCTCGAACAGTATATTAAGCAACGTGAAGCAGAAATTGAACAATACAAATCCGTATCACCCGACCTGAAACCGTATTATAAGTTTCTCGTTGAGGAGTATTATCAATCGTTGAAAAAGACAAACTAAGATTTCCATCATCACACACAAAGACATATTGAAACTGCCTTCTAATCCAAGCTGTATCGTGGAAGTTGAAAATTTTGTTCAACGTCTGGTGACACGACTCAATATCGATGAGAATCTGTATCCCAATATTCTGATCAGCCTCACAGAGGCTGTCAACAATGCCATGCAGCATGGAAACCAGTTTGATGATCACAAAGCTATCGTGGTAGAATGTCATGAAAAACCTCACCTGATCCAGTTAACAATATCCGATGAGGGAAGCGGTTTTGATCCGTTTGCTGTTGCAGACCCTACCTCGGAAGATCACCTCGCCGTTGAAGGTGGTCGAGGTGTCTTCCTGATGAAGCAGCTAACCGATGAGATCCATTTTCATAATCACGGTCGTACAGTAGAGCTCGTGTGGAAAATATAATCGTGCCTTCCTGGCCCGGCATTCATCGAGAAGAGACCGGCATTACAGTTACCGTTCATGATATTGATTTTCAGCTCGAGCATCAGGCTGATATGGTGAGTTGGCTTGCATCTGTGATCCAGCAGGAAGGGTTTGAGCTCGATCATATAGACTACATATTTTGTTCGGATGAATTCTTGTTGGCTATCAATAAAGAGCATCTCGATCATGATGATTATACAGATATCATCACATTTCCCCTCCAAGAAAATCCGATCGTCGGTGAAATCTACATCAGTGTGGATCGGGTGAAGGAGAATGCAAAATCATTTGATACTCCCTTTGAAGATGAATTACGGCGTGTGATGATCCACGGCATACTTCATTTATGTGACTATGATGATCATGAAGATGATGACATCGAAGAGATCCGCCAGAAAGAAAATTATTACCTGGGATTATTCCAAAGACTTTAACTGCCTGTATCCATTTCGGCAGTCCGTTTCATAATCATGTTTTTGAAAGCATGTATGTCGAGCATGCCGAATACAAATCCTCCTGTGATCGCTATGATCAAAAAGATCCCCATCTCCAGGATCCACGCTATGGTAAGTGTTTGAAGCAACCATCCACTTGTGACCAGAACAAGGATATAGGCCACAATGAACATAGCCCTTCGAGCATCTAATTTTTCTTTCAGGTGATTTCGTCCTATCAAAATGAGACCGGTGGTGGCAAGTCCCTGAGTGATAAGTGCTGCTATCGCAGCTCCGATGATGCCGAGCATTGGTATCAGATACAGGTTAAGTCCGATGTTAACAACGACTGCACTGAAGAATAATATGTTTTGTTTGCGAAGCTCAAATACGGCTGTGAGATAACTACTGAATATATACATCAATCCGATCGGGATATGTGATAAGATCAACAGGCGAAATGTCATAATCCATACTTCGTCTGCAGCAGGATATAAGGCATGCATAATGGGATCTGCCCACCAAAATCCTGCCCAGCCAATGAAGCTGGTAATACAAATCATCAGCCCACTTGACATGCGCAGAAGTGCGAGTGTTTCAATCCTGTTATTGATCAGCCGCGCATACATGGGTAGCAGCAACGGACTGAACAAATAAGCAATCATGTTAGCTGCATCGAGTAGTCGGTACGCAGCCGCATAAATCCCTACATGAAAGGCACCATCGGGCAAGAGTTTTTCAATCAGGATACTATCTGATCGTGTATAGATAAACATCAACAGACTGGCAAGTGTAAATGGCAGCGTGTCCTTAAACACAACCTCCATAGGAGATAACGTGATCGAGGTGGGTGACCGGTCGATATATCTTAATGTCATAAAAAATGCAATCGCCGCCGTGATGATCAGCGATGCGGTCTGCGCCCAAACGAACCATTCAATGCGGAAGGTGGTCAGACTTACCAGCAAGCTACCACATATCAAAATCATCAGGGCTTTATCCATTACTGAGATCATCGCCTCCATCCGATAATTGCGCATGCCAGAAATACCGGCGCGGAATACCATGATCAGCGAAACCAGAATATTATTTACAATGAGCCATATAAGCAGTTTCCATAGGTCTCCATAGCCAAGTATGTATGCTATGATGCCGACGATGGTAGAATAGAAAAGTGCCAGGAGCACTTTGAGGCGCAGGATTTGATAATAGCGTTCCACCCGCACCTTTCCGTGAACAGCTGTGTCCGTATTGTGCAGCAGGTTCAGGCCAAAGTCATTGATGATCTGAAATATGTAACACAGGTTGAGAAGCGTGAAATAGATGCCATAGTTCGTCTGACCTACCTCATGTTGAACCTGCATGTCTACTCCAAAAATGAAGATTGCCTTAATGAAGAGGTTGACTATGATAAGCCCGAGGATAGTGGGGAGAAACTGGCGTTTGCTCATCTATTGCCTGAGGATTTTTTAACGCTGCTCATGTCCCAAAGGTAGAAACCCTAAAGTGTATGTACCCATCCATTTTGGATAGCGGATGTCAGACTTGTGGTGAGCTTGTCGAATCCACTTGTGGTGAGCTTGTCGAATCCATGCTAGATGCCAGATGCTAGATGCCAGATGCCAGATGCTAGATGCCAGATGCTAGATGCTGACGTTACCTGAAATAGGTTGACTTTTTTATCTAAAGACTAATTATAGTCATTATCATCATCACTTTTTCTTTTTTGCTACTTTTTTCTTTTTGTTGGTAACTGATTTTTTTGTGGATAAGTTTGACTCCCATGTGAAAATCAATTCTTTAGGACGCTTTTCGCTGGGTAGTTTTTCCACATACTTTCCATATTGAACAGGTGTCATCATGTTCAGACTTGTATGTGGCTTCTCATGGTTGTACAGGTACTTTATGTGTTTTGCTACACTTTTTAAATTCCTTCCTTCTAATTTGGTATCCACCAGATAGGCGTTCTTAATAGTGTCCTGAACTTTCTCTGCATACGCATTTTGTTGAGGGATTATGCACATGCTAGGCCTCATTTTATATTCTTTGAGAAGGTTCTTATGGACATCACTTATATACTGACTTCCTCTATCTGAGTGATAAATGCAGTGGGTAAGGTTCTGGCTAGATCTATATTCAATTGCTTGATGCAAAGCCTTTACATTTTCCTCTGCTCGCAAACTTCTCGATAGATGCAATCCTACAAGATCCCTGCTGTAGACATCGATGATCGTAATGCCGTAATAATCCTTTCCATTCTCCTGGTGATAGAAGATATCTGATTGCCAGACCTGATTACAGCCAGTGACGGTCAATCCCTCTATGAGGTTAGGAAAGACCTCTACTTTTTGGCTCCATGTAGTCTTTTTCTTATTCCTGCGACGTTTCAGGCGAAACCCATTAGCTATTCCGATGTCAATAAAAGCGTCACGTCCTACGGGAGGCTTAGTTTTGGCAGCATAGTAAATACTACGGCAGCCCATTCGTTTATGACGCTTGCGAATACTTCGTATGATGGCAATGGCCTTCATTATTTTTTGATAATTAATATCATCACGTCTTTGATATTTCCAAAAGGCTTGTTTAGAAATTCCCACCAGATCGTATAAGCTCTTCATGGTGTATCTGTGCTTTTTCCCTTTGTAGGCTTGGAACCAGCTGAGGGTGGATTTACTAAAATTTTTTTTAGATCCGTTTTGTATTCTACGCTAGCCAGATCAATAAGCTTATTGAGGAAATCGACCTCCATTTGCTTTCGGCCCAGTGCAGCTTCAGCCTCCTTAAGCCGTTTTTCCAATTCTTTCGTGCGAAACCCTTCGCTTTTGTCTTCTACTACCATAACCTTATTTTTTGTTAAATATCGGCTATAGCGGTAAATCCACCTGTATATCGTTTGCTCAGAGGTTCCTAGCTCCCGGCTTACTTCCAAAACTGTTTGCTTTCCATTTTCGATAGTCGTAACCATCTGTTTTTTAACAACTTCACTAAATACCTTTCTGAGCCTTAGTGAGGGCTTTTTTTGCATTTGCTTTTTCATCGATTGACCAATTTATTGGGTTAGTTTTGGTCAACCTATTCCAGGCACAGTCACATCAATCACCAATCGCGAATGTGTCATATTTTAGTTTTGTATTTTGACTTGGATCTTAGTCATTTGGCATTTATTCATTGCGTACTCTGTGTCTCTGCGCGACATTATAAAGAACGTAAGAACGTAAGAGAGCAAGAAAGTAGGAAAGTAAGAAGTTTCTTTGCGTTCTCTGCGTCTTTGCGCGACAATATCACTTTTATTCTGCGATGCCGCTGGCATCAAATACTGGTTTTTTATCCGTCATACGTTTGAAGAAAAACAAAGCGATGAGGATCAACGTGATCGGGATGAGCGAGAGATAAAATGCATGTGATCCCCCAAAATGTTCGAATACATTGCCTGTAATGATGGAACCGGTTGTCCCTCCTAACGCTGAAAACACCACAATCAACCCCGACATCGGACCATGCTTTTCTACGGGAAGGCGACTTAGCATCACTGAATTAATAGTTGGATAGACAGGTGCGAGAAAGAGTCCAATTAATGGAAAAATAAAGACCGCC
>JBBREG010000133.1:0-9795 GCA_038203125.1 Chitinophagales bacterium | reverse complement strand
CACTGCCTGTAGGTTGTTATATCACGATGTATGCATCGAAGTAGTTTATTAACTCTTTTCATCTTTTCCTTTTTGTTCGTCCGGGCACAGGATTCTTATATCACCTACCATCATGATATTGCTCCACTTCTGCAAAAACACTGTGTGAGTTGTCACCAGGTGGGAGCGGTAGGAGCCATGCCATTAACTACGTACGAAGAAGTTGCTTCTTACGGTAAAATGATTCAGTATGTCACTGCTACGAAGCTAATGCCGCCATGGTATGCGGACCCATCCTACAGTCATTTTGCAGGAGAACGCGTGATGCGTGAGGATGAAATAAAAATGATCGGTGAATGGGTGATGACGGATATGAAAGAAGGCGCATTACCTTATGGACAGGTGATATCCCGTTCAGTTTCTGTTACGGTGTTACCGCGTGAACCGGATCTGGTCTTAAGCATGGCAGAAGCATTTGAACAATTCGGTATTTATGTGGATCAATTCCAGGTCTTCGTCATACCTACGAATTTGTCAACAGACCGTTGGATTGAAGGAATTGAATTTATTCCCGGCAATAAAAAGATCGACCGGTTTGCAAGTATTTCTGTCACTCCTCACGGCACATTTGATTCATTGGATGCGTGGGATCCCCGATACGGTTATTTTAGTTTTGGGGGATTGAATCTAACACCACATCAGCCGCATTGGTATACCTGGTCACCATTACAACAGGCCACTTTTTTTAATTCTAATGCTGCATTATTTCTTCCAAAAGAAAGTGATCTGATCCTTCACATGCATTATGGGCCAACCGGAAAACCTCTAAAGGATTCATCCCAAATCCGGTTGTGGTTTTCTTCGGAATATGATAAATATCAAATCCAGTCTGCACCATTACTTAATCCGTATGGTCTTAGTAATGGAACATTTTATGTGCCGGCTAACACCAAAAAAATATTTCACGGAGATTATACGCTTCCGTTTGATGTGCAGATCATCAGCATGACACCACAATCCAACCTGATGTGCAGAGCATGGGAAGTATATGCGCGTATACCTGGTGAAACACAGCCTGTGAAGTTGTTGAAAATTCGCGACTGGAATTTTAACTGGAAACATACGTATCGGTTTGAATCACCTGTTGTATTACCTGCAGGAACAGTACTTCATGGACTGGCGCATTTTGACAATACTTTAGATAATCCTTGTAATCCGAATGACAACCCAAAAGATGTACTCTGGGGTTCTCATTTATTTAGTGATCAGTTCCTGATGCATTTTGAGTTTCTTCCAGCCGCGCCCCGAAGTCAGGATGTGGACGTTTATATTCCATCTGTGATAAGTGGTGATGAATTGCCTGTAGCGATCAGTACAGCAAAAAAAGGAAATTATCGTTTTGAAATTACGGCCACCAATGGTTTGACAGATCCGCTCATCATCGGATTGATCCTGAAAAGTGGAAAACAAAATTTTACACTTTCAGTAAAGGATCTGGTGAATGGTAATTACGTGCTTACCATTTATGATGAAGCCGAAAAGATAGTATCACAATCACTTTTTGTCAAGATGTGGAAAAAGGGATTGTAGTTATTCAGGTACGACAAGTAAAAAATATTGGTACTTTCCTCCCTGAATGCGCGCAGAAATTTTTCGCAAAGGTCATGCAATTGCCATACAGCGGCTCACAGCGCTATGGGCTTTGAATGAATGTGGGTTAGGTGGTTTCCTGCATGCAATCAATTCTCCCTTCACGGGTTTACTGGTGGGAAGTATTGCGATGCTGTGTATTGCCGGCATTTGTTTTTTTGCAGAGAATAAATGGAAGGCAGTCATGACTTCCTTATTGATCGTATTGATCATTAAGGGACTTGTGAGTCCTCATTCAACACCCACAGCATATATTGCTGTAACCTTCCAGGCAGTGACAGGTGCGTTGATTTATCGCTATATCCCAAACCTTGCATTCGGTTCCATTCTATTTGCCACGCTTGGTTTGCTTGAATCTGCATTTCAGAGATTATTGACGTTGACGATCCTGTATGGTAATCCGTTGTGGAAAGCAATTGATATGTGGGGGAATTATGTTACTGCCCGATGGAATATGGTATTGCCGCTGTCTACATCAAAGATGCTTATCACATCATATGTGGTGACTTATTTTCTGAGCGGCATTATCGTTGGATGGATGATTTACAGGTTACTGAACATGACTCGAAAGAAATGGAATGAACCTCGCTATCATATACTTCTGAATGCCGAAAATCGTCGCGAATTATTTTCATCATCGGGGTCAAAGAACAAATGGAAGAGATGGATCACCTTTTTACTATTGATGATGTTGATAATACTGGCGTATATTTTATTTGATGAAAAAAATAGTTTCTCCGGTCTTCTCGCCATTGCGCGAGCCATACTACTTCTCTCACTTTGGTTTTTATTTGTTGGCCCATGGATTATGAAACGGATCCAACGATACCTGGATAAAAAACATCAGCACCTGACTTCGCAGATATCTGCCACGATGGATGTGTTTCCATACCTGTTGTGGATACTTGATGTAACGTGGAAGGAAACATCTCATTTGGCAGGATTTCAAAGAGTGAAGACATTTGTAAGTGACACGTTTATGTATATTCTCCAATTCCGAACTACAGATGATACGTATCCTGACAGGCCCGACCCGAAGTCTTAAGACAACAACACTTCTGAGATGGGTTGATCTGCGTAATGATTGCGGTGGCTTCCTCTCGCCTGATGTGGATGGCGTCAGACATTTATATCATATCCACACTAAAGAACTTGTATCATGGCAGCATGTCATACCACAGCCTGGTGATGTGATGATCGGACGTTTTGCTTTTGACCCGGATGGATTTGTTGATGGTAGAAAATGGCTTGCGGAAGATATGCCTGATCCTAAGGTGAATCATATTATTCTTGATGAGGTCGGGCCACTTGAACTGGCGGGTAAGGGTTGGGATCCCTGGCTTCAATCCGGTTTAACTATTCCTTCAGCGAAAACACTAATCATTGTGGTGCGTGACTCCTTATTAGAAGAAGTAATAGATAAATACCACATGACTGGATTTGAAGTCGTGGGAAAGGAATTCTTCATCATCTGAGGCTGAAGTCCCTGATTTTAGCAAAGACTGTTACATTTGCACCATCATCTGGTCCCGTAGTACAACGGATAGTATGCAGGTTTCCGGAACCTGAGATTGGGGTTCGATCCCCCACGGGACTACACCTACCTTACAACTTCATATAACTCAATCTTTAGATATTTTAACATTCACCTTACTATTCAATATCTAAAGGAGTTATATTCGATTTAATCTTAATTAAGGTTTTAAAATCTGTAAGAAATAGTTGGGCATATACGTCACCTCTCACGTTATCTCAATAGATTTGTGTTTCTAAAATTCAATTAGAATGCTGGTATCAAACGTAGTTCTTAAGCAATTTCCCAAATAACTTCTAAAATAAAGATCACTTTGATTTCAACTGCATGAAGGTAGAATGAGTTTATGAGAACCCAGATAATTGGAACTCAGTATGAAATCTAATTTTGGACAACATGATTGTTTCCAAGTGAGATTTGACTAATTCCATTTCCGTTTATGTTTACCAAAATCTTTACAAACCAAATATATCAATGCAATCATTGCAGAAACGTAATTAAATCCTTCAAATGACATATCCTTTAAAGATTTTAAAATGTTTTCACCATGAGTAGCTTTTATCGAGCTAAAAGCATTTATAAATTTACCGAAATCTTCCATAGTAAAATAAGCTATTAAATGTGCTACTATAAAGATCAAAACTATAGCTATTATTGGCTTAAACGTTTTCTTTATTATGTGATAAATTATTAGGAATAATGCGGACCCAATAGATGATAATACACAATAGACTACCAACAAAATCAAGTAAGATTTGATCTGGATACCACCAAAAATAATAAAGAGTGTTATCCTGGTTAGTGCATATAATAATATCGCAGAGCCGTATATTCTTAGTGATTGAGAAGTTAGTTGCATATGTTGTGATTTGTTATTGGTGTATTTCCATACAATAATGCTAGGAGTGCGGCTTTCGCTTTTGGACGACTTATAATTGGTGTCAAGTTAGTTGTCGCCCCTCCATGATTCCCGACAAAGACACTTACAGCGCTTTGAAAGCTATACCATAAATTATCACCACCATTAAAAGCAATTTTCTCTAATAGGTAAGAATGTAAAGTAGAAGGAGATATTGGAAGATAATACCTATCAGCACCTTTAATATATAAAATCATTTTTCCATTTGCATCAACTGAATATCCGAATTGCCTATTACCGGATACAGGATGCCAATGGTCTTCAGATAAGGGAAAGAAGGGAGCTTTTAGTGTAGAAAAAATAAAACAATTGGACTCTACTTTTGAACATATTACTGACCCATCATTTAAAGGAATTGATATCGTAAAGACAGTTGTCAAGGGTGAATTGGAAAGCCATAAATTATTATCATAACTATTTGTTGGCATACCATAGGGAACAAAATGCCCTAGATTCGGATTGACAAAATTTGGTAGGTTTTCCCTGAAATAATTAAAAAATTCACTATGGGTATAACGATTACCAGTAGCAGTATTAATTGGCATTTCATTAAAGCGTACGGCAAAATAATCTAGGTTTATACTAGGTGCAACTGTGGGTGTTTCAAATGATTGTAATTTCCATCCTTCACCTAAGGACGTGATTCTATCTCGCACAATTTGAAGAGGGTTATAAGCTGCTAGGTCAGACCAAAAGGTTATATCAGTATTTGTTCCTCCAGTAATGCAATTTCTTACTAATCCATGATGATCATTTTCAATAATATTTTGAAAATCTATAAACCGGTCGACCTTCATAAGTGGGTAAAAAGGTTTTAATCTTATATATTCTCTCATACCCGATTTTCTAAAGTTGCTATTGTTGCTAGTGTAACTTTTTAATTTATTTCGATCATACGGGTTATACATTAAGTAATAAATTTCAACCATATCATTTGACTCCGTTAGAAATGGGAAATCCTCTAATATCATATCTATCACCCATTCTCTCGCACACAAAGGGCCCAATGAAGGGTCATCGCCTATCGTTGGTATTTGAGGATGTTGAAGAAAATTAGAAATCGCCCAGATACAGGGTAAATCTAAATTTAGATAGACATCATTTGCTGTCCAATTTAATCCAAAGGTTGTGTTCATCCATTCAGCTCCTGATTGAATTTTTTTAATTTCCCACTCAGTAAAAATATCAGATAAGTTAATTTGTGAACCTCCAGTTGTGCCTCCAGATCCAGGAAATCCTCCATTAAGAAATCCTAATGGATTATAAAGATGAAGGTGTGAATATGGATGCAGAGATCCATCAGGTAAATTTGGGTATGTCCACTGAAAACCTTTAAAAAAATTTAAAATGCTTCGCCAAAATCCCACTCTTTCAGATTCTCCAACAGGACATCCCTCTTCTTGTTCTCTGGTTGTAATATTACCAGACGTTAGTTTAAACGTATTATCGAGTGCCGGTTGACAACCGCACCCTATAAATAATCCATCTTGAACTGTAATTGCTTTATAAGTATTTGTCAAATACCTAAATTCATACATTATGCCTGTAAAATTATCAATTGTCGGTATGATGCCTTGGGGATAACTCAGTGAGTCTGCATGAAACAAGATTAGATTAAACTGAATAGAATCAAGAGTATCATGAAAGAATATTAAGTAACTATCAAAATAATTATTACGCATAGATTCTTCATCTGCAATTGGTACAATAACTACTTCGCTAGAATCTCCTAATGTTACTTCTTGTGCTGCATCCCAAGCAGGAATAATTGTTGACCAATTATTAGACATATTTATAAAACTTAATGAAGGACTAACTATGCGCTTTTTGTAAATACTTTTGCTCTCCTCGACAGTAGTTTTAGTAAAATTTTTCAATTCGGGGGTCAGTATTTGATCTTGCTCCATATATTTTGAGCATCCAGCTAAAACAAACATCAAAAAAATTATTGAAATCAAAATACAATTAGTAGCAGATATAGAATTGGCTTTTAGTAAAAATGGTTTAGAGTTCATATTAAAAGTTTTTTATATTTTACTTTGGGGCAATCCAAAATCATGCCACTAAGGATGCCTGGATCTGTTTTATATTCCAAGTCCGTAAATTTTACTCAATCACCTAATGTGCCATTTCAAAGGCTAGGTATTATGAACTGGTCATTTTTCCTGCTTTTTGATTACGATTCAGTTCGCCGCTATCTCCCTCGCATGGATTGAGAAAATTTGTGACATTAAAGGGCTGCGTTGTTTTAAAGGAGGAGATAAGTTTCATTCATACCCCATACCTATTTTTCTATAAATTTATTTTGGACACTTGTGGTAAAAAATAAAAGATAAAAACTAAAAGGTAGGGGTAAGTCTTACAAAAACAACATACCTCTAATCATTGATCAAGGGATCAGTTGCAGGTTTTTTTAGTCAAAAAAATGCAATTTTTTCAATCAATAATTATGTGCAAGTATTCTTTGATTGGCTGCATAACCTTTTATGAATTTTCTCCTTTCTTTCCCTTTTTCTTCCTTTATTTCTGCTCAACACAATTCTGGTGTTGGTAATACCTATCTTAGCTTTCATTATAACAACAAGCTATGCAGGTCACTTCCAATTTCGACAGCGGTAACATTGAGGTATACCGGATCAATGAAAAACTGAATGACATTCAGGTAAAGGTTCGTAAGGATACGAATTCGGATTTCCTTCAGTGGTTCCATTTCAGGCTGACAGGAGCGGCAAAACGACTGTGCAAAATATCGATCGTCAATGCGGGCAAAACCACATATCCGTCGGGGTGGGAAGGTTACAGCATCTGTGCATCATATGATCGAGAAGAATGGTTTCGCATACCCTGCAGTTTTACACGTGGTTCACTGTCATTTACATTCAAGCCTATACACAACTCAGTTTACTTTGCCTACTTCGCACCGTACTCGTATGAACGGCATCTGGATTTAGTACACCAGGCACAACAGGCAGACAATGTGAGTGCAGAAGTAATCGGAAAGACATTTGAAGGTCGTGATATCGATATGCTTGTCATCGGCAAACCACAACGACGTAAAAAAATCATCTGGGTAATCGCGCGCCAACATCCCGGCGAACCTATGGCAGAGTGGTTTATTGAAGGATTTCTCGAACGACTCTTAGATCCGAATGATTCGGTGTCTAAAAAAATATTGGAGGATGCTGTGTTCTATGTCATCCCCAATATGAATATTGACGGATCGATTGCAGGCAATCTCCGTGCCAGCGCATCGGGGGCCAATCTCAACCGTGAATGGAAGAATCCAACCAAAAAATATAGCCCTGAAGTTTTTTACACGCGTAAAAAAATGGATGAGACCGGCATGAACCTGATGCTGGATGTACATGGTGATGAAGCACTGCCATACAATTTTGTTGCTGCTTCAGAAGGTATTCCTGGATACGATGAGTACCTGGCGAAAATGGAAAAACGATTTATAGACAACTGGATGGATGCTTGTCCTGATTTCCAGGATACTCATAAATATCCGCTCGATAAACCAAACGAAGGGAATATGACGATCTGTACAAATCAGATTGCGCACCGTTTTGGTTGTCTTGCTTTGACCATTGAAATGCCTTTCAAAGACAACGCCAATGCACCAGATGCGCGTTATGGATGGTCTGATGTCAGATCGAAGATGCTCGGCGCGTCAGTTCTCAATCCGATTCTTCTGGCGCTGGGAGATCTGAGATAGTGTCGACTCCCGCATCCTTTCGCGCATCCTGCTCAGCTACCTTAGATCCTTCCTAATTGTACGATGATCTTCAAGCACTCGTGAAAAGGCTGATCATGTCCTAATGAAGTGTCAGAAGGACACTGAGCGCAATACAGGAAGAGCTGTAATGTGTATTCATCTTTTTAAAATGAAAATCATTCCTATTGAAGAGACTTGTCGAAGTGACCGACGCTACTTCTCCGTACTTAACACCATCTTCAGATTCAATCGCGCGGCAATCGACATCACGTCGACGAGATCCTGCACCTTCAGGTCTTTCGCGATACGAAGTACCACAGTAGGATCTTCATTTCGTCTGACAGCCTCTGATAAAGCACCCTCTAAAAGATTCGCAGGCACTTCATTGGAGTTGACATAGTATTTTAATTCCTGGGTCACGGTAAGCGTCAGTGGCTGTTTGGCCATCTGGCTGGTGTTATCGGATTTTGGCAGCAGGATCTTGATGATGTTCGCATTGGACATTGTGGCAATGATCAAAAAGAACAACATCAGGAAGAACATGATGTCGTTCATCGCCGCCATCGCGTCCTCATCGTGAAATGCTCGCCTCTTTTTGAGATTCATTAGCGCACAGGTTTTTGGAGCCCTTTGATAAACTCTAATACTTCTTTCTGCAGATTGAGTGAGAAGTTGTCAATCTTGGTCAACAGGAAATTATATCCCATAAACGCTACCACACCTACAATCAGACCTGTGGCAGATGAAATCATCTTCTGATATAGCCCCGCCGAAATGGTACCAATCGAAATGTCTGCTGTCTGGGAAATACTGTAAAAGATCAGGATAACACCAAGGATCGTCCCGATAAATCCAATACGTGGCGCAATACCGGATACCATGCTGATGTAACCCATCTTGCTTTCCATTTCGCTCATCTCAATATTGGACTGCACCTCAAGTGCTTTCTCAATATACTCGATCGGTTTACCGATTTGGGATACACCTGCCTTGATGACATTCCCCAGTGAACTACCTGCCTGATCACAAAGAAGATTGGCCGAATCGAACTGACCCAGAGAAACTTTATCCAAAACCGTATTCACCAGGTTGTGGTCGATCTTGGAGCGCTCACCGATAAAGATGTACTTGCTGATGATGAAGGCTATAGAAATGAGCGACAGAGCGATCAGCGGTATCATGACCACACCTCCCTTAAATAGGATGTCGATCAGTCGCATACTGTCTCCGGCAGCCACTGCTGTTGAGTCAACTGCTGTGGTAGTGACTTGTAAGAAAAATCCAAGCATCGTGCGTCAGTTTTGATATATGGGTTACAAAAGTAATATTTACCCTCAAAGGAACGAAGAAATATATAAATAAATGAAATTATGTTTTGCAAGCTGATTTACAGCTGATTACATGCCAATTGAAAGTATTTGTCGGCTTATTGCAGGAAGGATTTAGGTTTCAATAACGTATGTTGTGTGAGTGTTCGTATTTCGCGGAGTGGCTTCGACCATTTTTTCGTTGTACGAAAAAATAAGCTCAGCCACCGCGAATACTACTGTAGGGCATGATCTTCTGTTACACGAATAATGAGCTCAGCCGCGAAAACCACTGTAGGGCACGATCTTCTTTTACACGAATAAAAGACTCAGCCACCGCGAAATCTACTGTAGGGCATTGATTTGCTGTTGCACGAAAAATAAGTTCAGCCAACGCGAATTTTACCTGAGCGCATGATTCTTCACTTTGTGAATCATGACAAATCCCGAGACCAGAATTGTTGATAGAGCCTATTTCATGGGGCGTATTTTGTGCAAATGAATCAGCATAATCTGACTCCCTGAGAAATGACATCGGTGGCTGAGCTTATTTCATGAGACCTTTTTTGTGCAAATGAATCAGCATAATCTGACTCCCTGAGAAATGACATCGGTGGCTGAGTCTATTTCATGAGACCTTTTTTGTGCAAATGAATCAGCATAATCTGACTCCCTGAGAAATGACATC
>JBBREG010000132.1:0-9877 GCA_038203125.1 Chitinophagales bacterium | reverse complement strand
AAGAGGCATTCTCTATCATATGGATCTGTATCGTCTCGAAAAAATCCAGGATCTTGAGCAGATTGGATTTGAAGAATATCTTCTATCCGGTAATATTTGTCTGATCGAATGGCCTGATTTGGGTTCTTCATATTATACTATGCCTACCCTGTGGGTGGAAATCAGCCTTGGGGAAGACAATATTCGTAACTTCAAGATCACGACGTATGACGCAGTGGACGCATAAATACGGTTTTAGCCTGGAGACCATGCCTGAGCGGGTGGCCGTACATGCGGGAGCAGGACATTTTACGCTGGGCATCCCCAGTGAGCCCTCCGCCAATGAAAACCGAGTCGCCATCGTGCCTCACTCCGTCAAACCAATTGTCTCTCAGGGACACAGAGTGCTCATCCAGGCCGGTGCCGGATTACGATCCAATTATGATGATCATGAATACAGTGATGCTGGTGCCGATATAGCTCCCAGTAAAGAAGAGGTTTTCAAAAGTGACGTCATCCTCAAGGTGGCTCCTCCTACAGTAGATGAAATCGAGCTGCTGAGACCCGATCAGTGTATCATTTCTCCGCTGCAACTGCCCATCATTTCAGAATCCTATGTTGAGCGCCTGATGCGTCATCGCGTCACATCCGTCGCGATGGAATATCTGCAGGCTGCTGATGGATCCTATCCAGTGGTGCGAACCATGAGTGAAATTGCAGGCATCACAGCGATCCAGACGGCTGCTGAACTGTTGTGTCGATCCGAAGGCGGAAGAGGGGTGTTGTTAGGCGGAGTATCCGGAGTTCCTCCTGCCAAGGTTGTCATTCTCGGCGCAGGCGTTGTTGGTGAATTTGCTATTCGCACAGCCTTAAGCCTTGGTGCCACTGTACGAGTTTTTGATGACAATGTCTATAAACTGATGCGCATCCAGCAGATCATAGGACGCAGACTTCATACATCAACCTTTAATCCAGTGTATCTCCAACATCAATTGCTAAGTGCTGATGTGGTGATTGGAGCCGTTCATTCTTCTACAGGACGATCGACGATTTTGGTGCCGGAAGAAATGATCGGCCTCATGAAAGAAGGTAGTGTCATTATCGATGTCAGCATCGATCAGGGCGGTATTTTTGAAACATCCGAAGTCACCACGATTGAAAAACCAACTTTTATCAAACATGGTGTGATTCATTATTGTGTTCCCAACATCGCCTCTAAAGTAAGTCGCACAGCCTCTGCTGCAATCAGTAATATTATCACACCATTATTGATTAAAGCTGGTGTATACGGTGGTATCGAAGCATTGCTTCACAGCCACGCAGGGTTCCGTCATGGTGTCTACACCTACAAGGGACATCTCACAAATGAGTATCTCGCAAAACGATTCGGGCAGAAGTATACTTCGTTGGATCTGATACTGCCGTCGAAGATGTAGAGATCTTCGTTCACCCCCTGCCCCTGAAAGGGGGACTTTAATTTGACGTTTCACCTTTATCGAAGAAAAGGGACTCTAAGCTTCGTTTAACCCCTGCTCCCTGGAACGGGAACTTTGATTCACCCCCTACGAAAGTGAGTGTGAGAGTTGAGTTTACCTGGCAATCGTTGAGCCTGTGCAGGAAATAATCTCTTTGCGGTCTCTTTACGCCTTTACGCGACAATTTCCAGAATAGCAATCCTTAGAGGCTCGTCACTCGTAACTTGTAATTCGTAACTTAATCTATCACTGCCCACTAGTCACAACAGACGATTCAGGACTCACGATTCAAACTGATGATATTACCATCCCGGTACCAGGAACACCCCAAATTTTCCTTTAGCTCCTTTCAACAAAGGCCACGCGAAATAAGGCTCCACGATAATGGCTCCGAGCACATTGACACGTGCAGAAAATCCTGTAGTGAAAACCATTTTAGGTTCGGGAATACCATCGATTTCTTCCTTGCCAAGATCTGTGTATTCATTAAAGGCTACACCACCATCAATAAACCAGGCAAGCTCACTGAAGAGAAGACCACTTTTGATGAGAGCAAGTTTTTCCGGACCCGTAAAGGGTAATCGTGTTTCAAAACTGGAGAGAAATATTTTAGATCCGAACAAAGCATCAGGATTAATTCCGGTCTCTGCCTGAAGTTCATTGAGACGCCCATAGTTTAATCCATGGACGAGACCCATCTGGCCAATTAAGATCGGATAGAAGTTATTCGCATCCTCACCCAGTGTTGCATAATGCAATCCTCTCCATGCGAAGGTCACGGGCTTCACATATTGGTAGAAACGCACGTCTGCATTAATATTTTGAAAACTATATCCACCAAAATAATTCCCCACATCAAACCTGAACCGATATCCATTAATCGGTGAAGCGAGACCAAACGTACTGTTGTCTCCTACCAGTGCCACATTGCTGTTATAAAACGCGGTCTTTCTGATGATGAATGACCCAAGATCCACTTCATCACCGAGTGGCACCTTTTCTCTATCGCCCTGTCCTACGTATCTGCCAAACTGATCATAAAATAATGTGCGCTTGTCCAAACGAAAAAAGCGATAATTGAATCCAACAGATCCTTCAGCCCGGAGATATTTGGAAAATGGATATTGTAATAAACCGGATACCTGATCTTCAAAGATGCGCAGTGTCTGCTCATCAATGGCCAGGTACGGAAATCCTTCTAATACCGTATCGCGGAAGAACTGATCATAAAAATTTGCACGCAGGGGAACATGTGAAGCTGAAAAACCCCATCCAATACGTGATTTCTGATTGATGTACTGCGCACTTGCACCAATGTCATAAATCTCACCATTCAATGCGACAGTGGTAAATAATTGGTTATTACCCATGATGTCACTGAAGATTAAGTTGAGTCCACCCGCTAATCCCGTGCGGGAACCAAGACCACCAGCACTTACACCAAAACCTCCGCTATCTATATAATCGAGCTTGAATTTTCCTCGATAAGGTCGATCGACATACAGATCCGGATTTAACGGTTCATCCTCATCCATCGTTTCAATATTATCCATCACCACCTGGTGTGTACGATCCAGGATTACCGGTAACGTGCCCGCTTCATAACGCACATCGGTAGGACTAACAGCCCTTTTCAGAAAAGCTTCTTCACGAGCCTGGTATATATCGTACCCACTCTTATAATAATGTGTGTAGGCAATACGGTCGCCTGATTTGGATACAGAGATAGCGGGAGAATAGCGGCTGATACCACTGATGCCAGTTTTCAATTCAGTCATCTGTAATAATTCTCCGCTCAGGTTCGTGCGATACAAATTCCGGTATCCATCACGATCCGATATGAAATACACATTCCCTTTTTCATCGTAACATGGATTGAAACTATCTGCACCGGGAAAAATAGTATGGTAATCCGTTATGGTATTATCACTGAGATTTATCCTTGACAGGTGGAGGTTCCAGCGCCCATGAACTTTTATTTGTTCAAATGTTTTGCGGTCGGAGCTGAAAACCAGATAACTTCCATCCGGGCTATAGTCCGGATATACTTCACTGTACATGTCATTTGTAAGTTGGCGTATTTTTTTGGATTTTAGATTATAGATAAAAAGGTCAGTTTGTCCTTCCACCATACCTGAAAAAGCAATCTCTTCCCCATCCGGTGACCAGGAAGGATGTGCAATAGCGCTTACACCGGGCACATGAATTTGTTCATCATTCGATCCTGTCTCGGGATCTTTAATGATGATTGCATTCCGTCCTTTTGTAAAAGCCACAAATGCAAAACGGTCACTCTTGGGTGACCAGGTACCTGCTGATTCCAGGAAATTATAATCATCAATGTTCCCATCGCGCAAAATGCTATTGATCTTACGAATGATTTTTCCATCGCGCGCATCTGCCAGGTAGAGATCAGTGGAAAATAAATTTCGGTCCGATAAAAAAATCATCCATCGTCCATTAGGACTAATGACAGGAGATACATTTAATCTTCCGGCATTTTCTTCTGAGATGATTTTTTTACCGACTGTTGTTTCTTTCATGTCGCCAAGCATCGGGATATAATACGTTTTTAACGATTCCGTAAACTGGGCGCCTAATTCTTCTTGGGTTGTATTTAATGTGATGGCAAGGGCTACATCAATGCCATATTTTGCTGTATTGGTAAATAATGGCTCAATCAGATCATCTCCATATGTCCCGCTGAAGAATGCCCAGAATGCCTGACCATATCTGTAAGGGAAATACCTGTAGCTGAATAATTTTTTAATGTTCGGTACATCATCATTGATCACAGCATCGCGCATCCACATAGCCGTAAACGGATCTACACGACCTAGCGACATATATTCCGCCATCCCTTCTACAATCCACAATGGAAGATTGGCTAAAGACTGAAGACTGGTACTATCACCTGTCAGAATATTATGAAACTGGAATGCGTGTACCAACTCATGACCCAGCACCTGTTGCGTCTGTTGATTGATCATGGTGAAGGGCATGATCACCCTGTTTTTTAATCCTTCCGTGACACCTCCGGTACCAACACCGATATCACCGAAAATCGCATTGGTCTGTTGAAATTCTGCGTGATCATTGTAAAAGATGAGTGGGTTGCGTTCGGTAAACTGATCATTCATGATCTCCGCATGCATCTGGTACCATTGTTCGGACCAATCTGCCATACGGGTGAGGACCTCTTTGTTTTTAGTATAATAATGAATATCGAAATGCGGCGTTTCGAGAACACTAAAATCAAAAGAGCGATACCGTGGTTTGTTTTGGCCAAAGAGCTGGGCAGCACTATCCGTGGGGAGCAGGAAAGTTACCAGCATCAGCAAAATCAGGAGCAGATGATATTTCATAGCTGAAAGCGGTTTACTAATATTAATATTTCAATTCAAAAGAAAAACTATGTCGTGGGCAGGGTTTAGTATGAGGGTTACGTGAGTTGGTCGTTAAATTTACCTTAATACGCGTGTAGTGTCTATACTGCGGCGTTGGGAGATTAAAAAAGTGTGATTTCTGAGGTCTTATCCCCCTGCCCCGGAGAATAAGATGATCCTCAAAAATCACGATCATACAACACCGATATAAATTAAAGGTTAAGAATTTTCACCTCCGGAATGTGTTATCGTTACAGAATTTCCGTTTCTTTCCAGCATGTCTGAAGTGCTTCCCTGGTGCGTTATTTTCAACCTCAATACAGTGAGTAGCCGGGAGCATCAGAAATGGAAGTTTTTCCTGACATCTCATCAGATTGATCATGTATCCTTTGACACGAATACTGTTACAGAATTACATGACCTACTTCAAAAAAAGTTTTCATCCGGATTCCGTCATTTTGTATTTGCTGGCGGTGATGGAACGCTCCATTATGGAGGAAATCAACTCATCCGAATTGCGGGTGAAAAAATTAGCGAAATCATCATTGGTGTACTACCCTCCGGATCAGGTAATGATTGGTTCAGGACGTTCGGACTTAACGAATCAAATCTTGTCCGTTCGCTGAAGGCCCGTACCTCCGTTTCACAAAAAATTTTGCAGCTACATTTTCCTGATGGCCATACCCGGTATGCGATGAATATGGTCGGCGGTGCACTGGATGCTGCCGTGGTAGACACAATCAATAATTCAAGATTTAAGATCAAGGGTGTATTGAAGTACACGATAGGTTTGATTCAGACACTTGCCATGCCTCATCGATGGCGAGGCATGATAACGATTGACGGAAAATCCATTGAAGGTGATTGGCTGACGATACAGGCTGGTCATGGAAAATATTGTGGTGGAGGTATGTATGTGTTGCCACATGCCGGAGATGAAAGGGCTGCACTTCTTTTAATGAAACCAAAAAACCTTGTGCGATTGATCACCAGTCTTCCGAAAGTTTATAATGGAAAAATTGGAAATCAACCAGAGGCTGTTGTTGCGTTTTTTGAAAAATTAGAAATCCGGCACACTGGCATTCCTATACCCATAGAAGCAGATGGTGAATGGCTGGGAGTAAGTCCGGTATCAATCAAAAGTGTAAGTCTTTTTCGACGGTTAAGTTGATCGCTTTAGATGCGGCACATCATTAATTTGTCCATTTTGACTTCATCTCCCATGACAAATTCATGCTCACTGAATGCCTGGAACCCATTTCGTTCGTACATGCGGATGGCATCCGGATTTTTTTCCCACACGCCTAACCAAACATAATCAAGGCCATTGTCAAGTGCTATATCTTTTGCCCGCTCGATGAGCAACGTGCCTATGCCTAATCCCTGGTATTCCCGATCTACATAGATACGTTCGATCTCCAGGCTTTTTGGGTCTTTAAATTCGGATTGCGCACCATTGCGGTTGATCTTGAGATACCCGAGGATGTGATCATCCACTTTCATAAAATAAAATTCGCTGTCGGGATTTTGAAGCTCTGTTAGAAGCTTTTCTGCAGTGAATGCGAAATCCATATACGCTTCCATGTTGGCGGGTGTATTGAGATGATGGAAAGATTCGTAGAATGTTTTCCGGCTCAGGTGGAGCAGAACGTCAACATCGGAGGGAGCAGCTCGAACGATATCCATGCCCTAAAAGTACAGAGAAGAACAAGGAGGAAAATAGCGGGGCTGAAGGCGGGCCTTTAAATATTGGAATTTTTGGGAGGTATTCCCTATTTTTGCACCCATTATCATGCATCAAGAGATCCTGTCAATATAGGCAGGGCGGCAACCGACCCGGTGAACGGCACGGTGCCTGGCAGATGCGGGTCCTTTGCGGATCAAAATCAAGTTCACAGTATGAATTACTGTATACTACCTGCAAACCCGTAGCATCTGACCCTGATGTCAGGATAGCTATGTGATAACTTATGAGCTCAAGAACAGACTTATTGCGCCAAGCCGTCAAAGAACGGATCCTCGTCCTTGACGGAGCGATGGGGACCATGCTGCAACAATACCTCCTTTCAGAAGCCGATTATAGAGGTACCCGATTCGCTTCGTGGGCTAATGATTTGAAAGGCAATCATGATCTGCTAAACATCACCCGACCTGATGTCGTCGAAGAAGTGCATCGCGCGTATTTTTTATCCGGAGCAGACATCGTCGAGACCAATACCTTTAATGCCAATGCCCTGAGCCAACATGATTATAATACTCAGGATCATGTCTATGATATCAATCTGGCCAGTGCACGTATAGCCCGGAAGGTAGCGGATGAATTCACACAACTGGATCCTTCAAAACCAAGATTTGTTGCGGGTTCAATAGGTCCTACCAATCGCACTGCATCGATGTCACCGGATGTCAACAGGCCTGGATTTCGTGCTGTATCTTTTGAAGATCTTGCAACAGCATATCGCGAACAGGCAAGAGGCTTGATCGATGGCGGTGTTGACCTGTTGCTTATCGAAACTGTATTTGATACACTCAATTGCAAAGCGGCATTGTTTGGTATTTCATCTCTGGTGGAAGAAACAGGAACTGATGTATTAATTGGTGTATCCGGTACGATTACTGACGCGAGTGGAAGAACATTGTCCGGTCAGACGATTGAAGCGTTCTGGATTTCGATTTCACACGCTCCGCTGTTTTGTGTAGGGATTAATTGCGCATTGGGTGCTGCTGAAATGCGGCCCTACGTGGAAGAGCTTTCACGCATTGCGACTGTGCCTTTGATTGTATTTCCAAATGCAGGACTGCCCAATGAGCTGGGAGGGTACGATCAGACAGCTGAAGTGATGCGTGACCTGATTCTCGAATTTGGTCAACGTGGTTTTTTCAATATCACTGGTGGATGTTGCGGTACGACACCTGACCATATCAGGGCAATTGCTGAAGCGGTAAAAGATTTGCCTCCGCGTGCGATCCCTGCTCCCAATCCATACACGCAACTCAGTGGCATGGAGCCACTGACCATTCGTCCGGAAAGTAATTTTGTCAACATTGGTGAACGTACAAATGTCACGGGTTCATCACAGTTTGCCAAACTGATTAAGAATAATAAATATCCGGAAGCATTAGCTGTTGCATTGCAACAAGTTGAAGCGGGTGCACAAGTGCTGGATGTCAATATGGATGAAGGTTTGCTCGATAGCAAACAGGCGATGATGGATTTTTTGCATCTGATGGGTTCAGAACCAGATATTGCAAAACTTCCGTTCATGATCGACTCATCAAAGTGGGAAGTGATTGAAGCAGGCCTGCAATGTGTGCAGGGAAAATGTATTGTCAACAGTATTTCTCTGAAGGAAGGTGAGGCTTCTTTTGTTCGACAGGCGAAGCTTGTGCGTCGCTATGGTGCTGCTGTAGTTGTCATGGCCTTTGATGAAGACGGACAGGCTGATACGATCGAACGGAAAGTTTCGATTTGTCAGCGGGCCTATCGCATATTGACCATTGAATTAGGATTTCCTCCGCAGGACATCATATTTGATCCGAACATCTTTGCCATCGGTACAGGTATCGCGGAACATAATGAATATGCGATCAATTTCATTGAAGCCACGACACTAATCAAAAAATTATGTCCGGGTGTGAAAATCAGTGGTGGGGTAAGTAATATTTCGTTTTCGTATCGTGGTAATAATGCTGTGAGGGAAGCTATGCATGCTGCCTTCCTCTATCATGCGATACGTGCAGGTATGGATATGGGTATTGTGAATGCAGGGATGATTGAGGTATACGCACAGGTGGACCCTGTCTTATTAAAGATCGTTGAGGATGTGATCTTCAACCGGGATCCGGATGCGACTGAGGCATTGACAAATTATGCTGAACAGGTTAAATCTGTTGGAAAAGTCATACAGCGCGAATTGGCATGGCGTGATCTGAGTGTACAGGAAAGATTAAAACACGCATTGGTACGAGGCATCTCTGAATATGTAGTAGAAGATACAGAAGAAGCACGTCTGCTCTATGCGCGCCCATTGGAAGTTATTGAGGGTCCGCTAATGGATGGGATGAATGTGGTGGGTGAATTATTTGGAACGGGTAAAATGTTTTTGCCACAGGTTGTAAAGAGTGCACGTGTCATGAAAATGTCGGTTGCCCATCTTACACCATTTATTGATGCAGAAAAAAAAGCTGGGGAGCAAAGCACAAAAGGAAAGATCCTGATGGCTACTGTCAAAGGGGATGTGCATGATATTGGAAAAAATATTGTGGGTGTGGTGCTGGCTTGCAATAACTATGAGATTGTTGATTTGGGGGTGATGGTGCCGGCAGATAAAATATTGAGGATCGCCCGTGAAGAAAAAGTTGACATGATAGGCCTCAGTGGATTGATCACACCGTCGCTTGATGAGATGGTCCACGTGGCCGCAGAAATGGAACGCGAAGGGTTCGATATGCCACTGTTGATTGGTGGCGCCACGACCTCCCGGTTACATACGGCATTAAAGATCGAACCCAAATATAAAAGAGGTCCTGTCATACATGTACTGGATGCCTCGAAGTGTGTAGGTGTTGCATCGGCTTTATTATCTGTAGAGGGAAATAGACGTGAAACGTTTTTGGATGAAACGCGTAGGGGGTACGCACAGATCCGGTTAGCACGTGAAGGAAAAAACACAAAACGTTTTCTTTCGCTTGAAGCTGCACGTGCAAATCGATTTCTACCCAACTGGAGTACCTATACACCCCCTGTTCCTAAAAAAACAGGCGTATGGCAACTGAATGATTACGATCTGAATGAGCTGAGAGCTTATATTGACTGGACACCATTTTTCGCCAGTTGGCAGTTGAGCGGACGCTATCCGGATATCCTGACAGATCCAATAGTCGGTAATGAAGCGACCAGGTTGTTGAAAGATGCCAATGACATGCTTGACTGCATGATCGCTGAAAAATGGATCACTGCAAATGGTGTTGTGGGCTTATTTCCAGCGCAGAGTGATGTTGATGATATCATCATCTATACTAACGAAGACAAACGTG
>JBBREG010000131.1:0-9979 GCA_038203125.1 Chitinophagales bacterium | reverse complement strand
AATGTAGATATCATATGGTCAAGCGGGGAGAATGGAAATGAAATTGTAGTCACTTCCCCTCAAATTCTGAATGTTGAAATAATCGATCAGTTTGATTGTCATTACTATGACTCACTTGAGATACTTATTGATGATGAGTGTATCATATCCACACTTTACATACCCAATATTTTTTCACCCAATGGGGATGGATTTAATGATACCTGGGGCATTGCATCAGCAGAGGTGTTTAGACGGATTACTGTGACTGTCTTTGACCGTTGGGGCAATATGCTCTACTCTACTGACAAACTACCATTCACATGGGACGGTATCTCACGTGAAAATCAGATGGCAAACCCGGGAGTATATACTTATGTGTTTGAATTAGTGACACTGAGTGATAACAAATATGTAAAGAAAGGTAATGTCACCTTGGTAAGGTAAATTGGAGTTACAGAGATTTTCAGAGGAGATTTCCCTATCATTTTTAAATGCTGCAGGAACTTTAAAATTATTTTCATTCCTGATCACTGATTTTTACAACTGATCCTTATGCGTTATCCAATAACCACTTTTTGAGTCACAACAACTCTCTCAGAATTTTCAGACTATTGACATCACGTAATGTCTCCACATGAAGCTGATAATAAATAATAAGCAGGTCAATAATTCTCCTGCGTGTTTCCAACGGTATATCCAGATTTATATTCGGGCCTGAATACATAATGGTCTTTAAATCTTTGAGATCCTCTGCAGTGACCACATACAGATGAAGTGGTCTGATGGTGACCATGCGACCTTCCATCAGATCAAAATATTGGCCACCCGTATCGTCCGAGGATATCTCCATTTCAAATCCCAGATGGCGTGTGAGCTGCACCAAAAAACGGATCATAAAATCACGATCAAATTGATTTGGATCATCATACGCAATCAATGTTTCACGTAAAAAGGTAAACAGATCCGGTTGTGCATATGCTGTCGGAATACATTTGGAAGTGATCTCTGCCAGGCATGTAATCACTGATGACTTCCTCATATCAAATGAGATGCTCTGATACGGATGATCGAGACGTATTTCTTTGATGTGATTTATTTTCTTCTGATCATGATGATATCCCACCATGTCCACCAGGCTCAGGAGCTGTAAGTATGAAGCTGGTGTAGTCGCCCGGGCTTTTCTAACGCTATGTACGATAAAGGTCTGAAAGCCTTTTTGTTCGGTGTACATGTCAACGATGAGGGAGGTCTCGCCGTATTTGACGGTTCGAAGGACGATGGCGCGAGTCTGATAGATCACAGAGCAAAGATAGAACGTGAGAACCGTGAGAACTGTGAGAATGTGAGAACTGTGAGACGTGAGAACCGTTAGAACGTGAGAACTGTGAGACGTGAGAACTGTGAGACGTGAGAACTGTGAGACGTGAGAACCGTGAGAACTGTGAGAACTGTGAGACGTGAGAACTGTGAGACGTGAGAACTGTGAGACGTGAGAACCGTTAGATAGAACGTGAGAACTTTGAGACAGTTAGAGACGTGATAAAATTAGGAGATCAAAGCCAGATTTGAAAATGATTTTTATTATTTTTAAGACTCACCACCAATTGAAACGATGGATAATAAAGAGTTTAATCAATTATTTAGGAAGCGTACAAAGAAATTTGCAGTTGATGTGATCCGGTTTCTTGAGCATGTTCCTTTTAATACCGCAACTAAAGTAATGGCGTATCAGTTGTGCAAATCAGCAACCTCGGTAGGGGCTAACTTTAGAGCATTTTGCAAAAGCAGATCAAAAAATGAGCGTTTTGCAAAAATTTGTATCGTTGTTGAAGAAGCCGATGAGACGATCTATTGGCTAGGGATCTTTGAAGAGACGTATGCTGCTCCAGGTGACCTGGTCAAATTGCTGGAGGAATCAAATGAGTTCCTGAAAATCACTGCGAGTATTAAAAACAATATGTTTCCAGTGTAGTATTCTTTCTCGCGTTCTCATGTTCTCGCGTTCTCATGATCTCACGTTCTCATGATCTCACGTTCTCACGATCTCACTGCTTTTACAGATTCAACGAACTCGCGGAGTTCCTTCGGATTAGCGCAGCCGATATCAACTGTCTCATTGTTTTTTAATATGAGATGGAGGCAGGTATTACCGTTACGGGTAATTACGCTGTTTAAACTTGAAAAGAGAGAATTCCATTTGACAAATGTCGAGGATGGAGGAAGTTCTACGATTTCGGATGAGGTGACGTCTTCCCATTTGATCTTACGCGTAACGGTGCCGACAGGAAGCATGCTGAGTTTGATATTTTTCTCATTGTAACGTGCTGTGACCCGGATGGTGTTGAAATAATAAAACAAACCTGACAGCACCAGGACTGCGAGGCTAAGAACCAGTAAGAGATTCTTATTTGGCTGTCCCGCCATGATTACCTGAACTAGGCCAATCATTCCAACTACAATGAAACCAGCGATCAGAGCGAGTAAATCCCACTGACGGAGGTGTTGAGTTTCTTTATACTTCATTTGAGCCATGTGCCAAAGATAAGGGATTTACAAGAAATTTACATTGGTATTACAATAAGTTGACCTTAAAGGTTCAAAAACGGCCAAATTAGGATGATTGTCTTAAGATTGGGATAGAACCTAAATTCATAAAGTATTGAAAAACAATATATTATGTTTTAAGTTAATGTTATATAAACTATATTTTATGACCAGGCTTTTGGACTTATTTTAAGTTTAACTACATTAAAAACACCAAATTATAGTTTAGTTAATATTTTAATACTGTAGTATATTCACATTTTACATTGATTTTAGGGTGGCTGTTTAACGTCTGTTGCTATCTTTCAGCTTCAAAAAACCAAAAGAAATGAAAAGATCATCAACGGCCAGCTGGATAGGATCCGGAAAAGAAGGAAGTGGTAAACTTCAGACCCAATCAGATGTCCTCAAGGATCATCAGTATTCTTATAATACGCGCTTTGAAGACGGTATTGGCACCAATCCGGAAGAACTAATCGCTGCTGCCCATGCAGGCTGCTTTTCGATGAAGCTGAGCTTTATTTTGGTCGCTGCCGGATATACACCTGACATGATTGAAACGAAATGCACGGTCAATCTTGAAAATGGCGCCATCATCGAATCTCACCTGGAAGTCAAGGCTACGGTTCCGGATATTGACGAGGCTAAATTTCAGGAGTGTGCCCAGGAAGCAAAAGAAACGTGCCCGATTAGTAAGTCTTTGACGGCGAATATTACCATGTCGGCCACTTTGGCGTAGCATCCCTTTTTATCTTCTGACGCTGAGTTCTGATCGGTGACGTGATAGAAATTCGTTCATTAACCTGGGCTGATCGTACTAGCTTCGTATAGATACAAGTGTATGCTTATCATGGTCGTTTCGTAACTACCTTTACCTGTATGACGAACACAACACCTCCCTCATCATACATACCAGGTTCGTGTAATTTAGGTCCGGAAGAAATCCACAGACGCTGGAGAATCGGTTATATGGGTACAGCCGCCGCATGTATCCTGATCCTGTTGATCGAACTCACGAATCAACCCCAATGGACAAGGCTCCTTCTTATCATTCCGGTATACTATGCATTATCAGGCTACCTACAGGCTCAACAGAAGTTTTGCTACGTGTATGGTTGGCAGGGAGTATTTAGTGTGGCAGGCAGAAAACAATTTGGGAAAGTCAGGGATGCAACTGCTATTGAAAAAGATAGGCAGCTCGTATACTCACTGGTCGCAAAAATTTTGGCAGGAAGTATCCTGATTACTGCGATCTATTATTTTTTACCAGGATTTTTTTAATCAGATCCAAAGCGTAATCCGGCGTAGACCTGGAACAAATTGTTTTTGGTATTAACATCCGGAATGAACGAATACGCCTCACCGGCTTCCGGCTCTTTATATAACCTTCCCAGACTAAAATTGATTCGTGCACCTACCACAAGCTGTTGTAAGGGATGGACTTCAACACCTCCCCCTAATCCAAAATCAATACGGTTCACAATATCAAGAATCTTATCTGCAGACTGATTACCTGTTGAGATAGATGTACTATCCACCTCGGCAGTGAGGAGATACGCAATTTGTCCGCCCGCCTGCAATTGAATTAAGGGTGTAATGTTGATAGCGAACAGCTGCGGTAAGATCAGGTAGTCCAGATTGACATTACCAGTATTCGAACTGGAAGAAAAGTTATACCCCTGGCGTGAATACATTAATTCGGTTCTTGAACTCAGAATACTTTTAAACGAGCCTGAGAAAAAGATACCCATGTGATAACCGGTTCGTGAAGAGGTATTAATCGATTCTGCACTCGTGACATTGGCAAAATTAATCCCGGCCTTTACACCTAATTGCGAAAACATTAGCAAGGGCATTATGACAAATACTCCAATCAATACATGTTTCATAATACTGGGTTTTAAGTATGATCAAGCAATACAGGGTTTCACTGTATGGTTTACGTAAAGAGGGGAGAAGAATTACGACAAGGATCAGAATCCCTGAATTTAATATGTTGGAATAAAAACAGCGTTCGTTACGACTTGTTGCTTACTACGTATAGAAACCCAAATCAGGGATGGCATATTGCCCTGAAGTTGAACTTTCCATGTTTCAGAGGTGATTTTCCCAACCTCAAGATAATCAATTTTTCGTCCTTGTAAATCAATGATATCCAAAGAAAAATCATCTTCTGAATAGGGTATTCCTCTAATATAAAGTGCCTGTTCGGCAGGATCATAGTAGGTTGAAATTGCATCCCGGAGTGGATCAATGATACCCGTTGACACAAATTCCACACAGACGGTGTCTCTGCAGTCAGACAGGAATGTACTTACAATCACACAATAACAGCCATTCGCTGTGGGTACAAAAAAATCATTTAGTCCAAGGTTGCCTGTATTCTGGCAATCTGACCAGTTATATGCATAACCATCCGGGAAGGCATAAAGGGTATCACCGCTAATGGCAACAGATGCTTCCGGCCTTTCTTCCAGGTAAATCAAAACTGAGTCATTGATGATGGACCCTTCGCATAAAGCAGAACTATCCACTACCCACAATAAATTGTAATATACAATGCTGTCATACGGTGGACACACAGTGTAGTCATACAGGGAAGTAGTAATGCCGCTTATCGTATCGATGTTCGTTCCATCAGATATGGCAATCGTCCAGGGAGATGTGCCCGATAACCACAGATTGATCGTAACACATGAATCACACCTTACCTGGTCACAACAAAAATCAACTATAGGCCGATCTACTACACATATTGTATCTGTACATGTCGACATACATCCCAGTTCTGAAACTGTGAGATCAATTGAAAAACATCCGGTGGCATTGTAGGCCACCATCACACTATTCGTATCAGAAAATGTAAAAACCGCATTAGGATCCAGCATGATGGTCCAATCCAAAACAGCATTTTCGGAATAGTTGCCCGAAGCCGTATAGAGTACAGAATCTCCAAGACATATGCCATCAACAGCATTGATCTCGCAAGTGAGGGCACATAAATCGTATTCCTGACATAATGTATCAATGCATCCACCTTTTTCAATAATGACACAAACACAACCTGCGCCAACCAATGTGATGCAGGATGTCGTATCAGACATAGTGGTACTATCGCATGTCATCCATCGGTAAGATAGATTTTCCGGGAGAGCACAAAGTTGATTGCTATCTAACAAAAGTGAAGAAACCAATGTATCGAAACGTAAATCAATGACGACAATAGAATCACAGGTGGAAGTCGTAAACATGAAAATCCCGGAGGGATTCTCCTCATTAAATACAGAGTCCTGTACAGTGTAGGAATACCCATCACCGGAACAACCCTGATAAAAGATGTTTTGAGAATCAATCGGATTAAAAATCAGGTCAATCGTAATGATGGAGTCGCATCCATTACCTGCCGTAAATATTTCTGTGCCCGTTGGATTGGATTCATCGTAGGTGGTGGTATCAACTACAACCGAAAACCCATCGCCTGCACAACCCTGATAAGAAATTGTATCAAGAATATGAGATTGAAATATCAGATTGATATTGACAATTGAATCACATCCGTCAGCACCCAGGAGTGTTTCATAACCAGCAGGATTGCTTTCGTCGTACAGCACGCCATTTACTGTCACGGAATATCCATCCCCTTCACATCCCAAATACGTTTCTGATGTTGTGTCAAGTGGTGCTGTAAGAACTGTGATCAATAAAATGGAATCACATGTATTTGCCGCACCGCCGAAAATAGTGTCAGTATAGAAACCCGGCGTGTAATACATCCCATTGATCTCAATACTATCATTTTCACAAATGCCTTCGGTGATAAGATGTACTGCTGACGGTAACACATTGACGTTAGCCACGCATGTATCCGGATCCTCCCCGGGAATGGTGACGATCACCTGAATTGTACAAGTGCCTGCTGAAGTAAAGCACACGGTGTGCGGATTGGCGACATTTTCATTGGTGATCGTTCCGCAGGAAACACTCCATTCATACGTGGTTCCTTCCGGATCATCGATGAGATAGAAGACAGGGCCGCAATTGCCGATACAAGCTTCTGAAGGCGTCAGAAAGCACTGACTATGAGAGAAATAGGTGGCGCATAAGAATACTACCAAGGTGCTAATACGGGTGAACATATCAGGTATTTTATATTAAATATTACTCTAATATAATTAAAAGCTTATAAGCTTATGAGGTTATGAGGAATAGGGTTATAGGGTTATTTGTTTATGCATGGTGCAAATAACCGATCTCACCCGGTCCGTGAGTTGAACTTGGATGAGCGTCAGGTGTCGAAGGGTCACGTTCTCGCTTTCTAAAACTGGAAGTATATAAACGCACTGCCACTCTCCTGTACAAGAATGATCGCCAGAACGATCAATGCCCACACGATCGATAAACACCACCAGGGAATTTTGTAGGCGAGCTGTAAGACTGAAGCGTCCCGCATCCACCAATGAACAATTACTGTGATGCTGATAATCACCCACACTTTGATGATATCAATTGACCTGAGCAATGCAGCTCCATCACTCGTAATCCCAAACATGGAGCCCAACATCTCCCATGCCTGCGTAAATGATTCTGCTCTGAAGAATACCCATGTCAAAGTGATCAGGAAAAATGTAAAGAGTGCATATATAAATGAAGCGGATTGACCAGAATTCAATGAAACTCCTGCTGTTGCCATAACTGGTCTGGTGGAGGGTTTTGAAAACTTATCCCGAATAATTTTTTCCAACCATAAGTACAATCCATGCAATCCACCCCAAGCCACGAATGTCCAGCTGGCCCCGTGCCACAGACCTCCCAACAACATGGTAAACATCAGATTTATGTATGTCCGGCCTTCTCCCTTTCGATTTCCGCCTATCGGGATGTAGAGATAATCCCTCAGCCAGGTTGATAAGGTGATATGCCACCGTCTCCAGAAATCAGAAAATCCAATAGCTGCATACGGATACCTGAAATTCTCGGGCAGGACAAAACCAAGACACATGGATACGCCGATAGCACAGGTCGAATAACCTGCAAAATCATAAAATATCTGTCCTGAAAATGCCAGCACGCCCATCCATGTATCCGCTGTCGCCAACGGACCTGCAAAGCTGAATACACTGTCAGCTGTTCCGGACAACATGCTATCAGCCAATACAACTTTCATAAACAAGCCCAGCGACAGCAATAGCAGACCATCGATAATTTGTTTGGTGGTAGCCTGTCTGGGTGTCTCAAACTGGGGTACCAATTGCGGAGGACGCACGATCGGACCCGCGACCAAATGAGGAAAGAATGTCACAAAGAGAGAAAAATCCAACATGGATTTCACCGGTTTACTCCGCTTGTGATACATATCGATTGTATAGCACAATGTGGTGAATGTATAGAATGAAATACCTGCTGGTAAAATTATATTCGGTTCTGCCGGATGAAAATCCACTCCAAATAAATTCACGAGGGAGACAAAATTTTCTAATAGAAACCCTCCATATTTAAAAAAGCATAACATACCGAGATTGCCGATAAGACTTAAGACGAGCAGCAATCGTTTTTTAGTCAGATTGGTTTGTGCAAACAGGGCACGGCCCACGAAATAATCTACAACCGTGGAAAGCCATAGCAATAGTATGAACGGAGGATTCCAGGCTGCATAAAAAATATAGCTGGCGATGAGTAGATTAATTTTCTTCACCTTCCATGAAAACGGAAGATTATGTAAGATCAGGATAATGATGAAAAAGGCAATGAATGTATATGAATTGAATACCATGTTGGCGCAGATTAATAGAAACGAAGGAAATTACATGGAATGCAGACTGGTGAATTGCCAGCCGCAATCATCGCGAAGATGTCGGATCAAATGTCTTGTATAATCTATCGCATCCTCCGGCGTCAGGTGAGAAAACTCTGGACAGATATAATGATCTGTTGCAGGATCATCTGCAAAATGAATTCCTTTACATCCTGTGGTCTGGAGAATTCTTTCCCAATATTGTTCGCGTGGATATCCCATTTGTTCACGTTTCCAAAATAGACCACTGGAAGGTGTGCGAACAAAAACCACGTCGCCTCCTCGCGCCCTGATTTTGTCAGTAGAAGTTTTAACCAGATGTAAGATTGAATCCAATGCTACTCCTGAAATAGGTGGTTTCGTTGGCCCTCCGCCAAGGATTTCCCAATTTTTTTGCATTGTTTTATGTTGGTTAGAATCCTGTACAAATCCAGGCGCCATGTAGCATTGTCTTTCTTCACTGACACGTTCAAAATCGCGTGGGAAAATTGGAAACATAAATACACCGGGTCGACTATCTATTCTCAGCTTATCGAGCATTGCATTTAATGAATACACATCCTTGTCAAGAAATACAAAAGTGGATTCGAGTGGATTATTTAAAATGATACTTGCTCTTTGCGCTGGTGTGAGATCATGATAATATGCAATGTATTTCAACGGATTTTCCGCAGAGCCGGCTCTTTCGGAAAAAAACAAACCTTCAGTTACATCGATTAAAAGTTTACCTCTAAAATCGGGATCGTCCGCAAGGTCATACAAGACGGGAAGCGGCGTACTTCCCACGCATGCAAGTTGAACAGGTGTTTCACCTGTTAATTCTTTCCATGTGTTATTGTCAAGGTCAAATTTTATCCGGGAGGATCCGATACTCACAGTGCTTTGATCCTGAGGCAGGTACACCTGAGCTCTTTGAACAGAAAATAAAGGACCACCATCATCAAAAGAATGATCGGCTCCATCTGATCTTAGATATAACTCCCAGGAGGCCAGAAAAGCCATGACCAGGATAACCATGAGGATAGCTGCTCTCTTCAGAGATTGAGGAGACATAGGAATAGTTGGTTAGATGTCAAATTAATAAAGGCCTGAATATACCGATACTTCCAATATCGTGCTTTATTAGGATCAGGAATTAAAATAAAAACCTCTTGCAGATACAAGAGGTTTTTACCGGAATAGACACAGGTTACATTTTGGGAGTCAATTTGATATCCATCATTTTCATTTCTTTTCCATCCTGTCCTGGTCCATACATCGTAAAGGTGAGTGTGAGAACTGTGAGAGCGTGAGATCCGTGAGATCCTGAGCACGTGAGAACCGGAATCGTGAGAACAGCATTAATGTTTTGGCAGTAGAGACGTGGTATTTCGCGTGTCTATTGCCAAGACAAATGAGGTGATGCATCGTGTCTCAACTACCAGGTGCATCGCGTGAATCTGCCAAAACAACTGATTGGAGACCTCAGGGATCATATGCCATAATAGGTAAAACGTCGTGAATTCGTCAAAAAAATGAAAAACACTGAAGTATGCCCCAGCTTAATGCTACTCGTTCGGGATAGGGAAAATCAAAACGGATTTCGACGATATCCTCAGGCTGAAACCGCCATGGTTGTTGAGGCATATCATATTCATTTTTCTATACTATGTAATTATAGAA
>JBBREG010000130.1:0-9981 GCA_038203125.1 Chitinophagales bacterium | reverse complement strand
TGATTCACTGATCAGATTGGTAGTGAATCATGGTCGCTGCGCTCCATGTCAGTCTCGAAAAAACGCCGGGGTGCCTTCTTTTTGTGTCGAAATGGCTCCCCGGCGTTTTCGAACGAGAAGTTTCGCAGAAACGAAACGTGAGAATCGCAGGGGCTGGGGGCGGCTGTCGGGAGGTGAAGAAACGAAACGTGAGAATCGCAGGGGTCGGGGGCTGCTGTCGGAATGGTAGGCGAAGGCGAAGGAAGAGGCATAGGCGTAGGCGAAGGCTGAGGTTAGCATTTGGAAATTCAAAATTATTCTGTTTCGAAAGGGCACCCCGGCGTTTTCGAATATGATGTTTCGCAGAAACGAATGATGAGAATCGCAGGGGTCGGGGGCAGCTGTCGGAATGGTAGGCGAAGGCGAAGGCTGAGGTTCTGTCTCGAAAGGGCACCCCGGCGTTTTCGAAGATGATGTTTCGCAGAAACGAATGATGAGAATCGCAGGGATCGGGGGCAGCTGTCGGAAGTGAAAATTGTACTGTTTGTATTCGTGAGGCCGAGATCTCGTAAATTGGTCTTCTACATTAACGTAAACAAACTATCTCATGGCCGAAAAAAAATCAAAACCTGCCGAATCTAAATCTCAACCAACTACGAAAAAATCAAAATTCGTCGAGATCAAAACTAAACCCACCACTGACAGTGTGGAAGATTTTATCAATAAGGTTCCGGACGAACAAAAACGCAAAGACAGTTTTGTGCTGCTTGACATGATGAAAAAAGCATCCGGTGAAGCACCTGTCTTGTGGAGCAGTTCAATCATCGGCTTTGGCAATAAGCGATATAAAAGCGCTGCCACTGGCAGGGAAGTGGATTGGCTGAAGATCGGTTTTTCACCACGGAAAGCGAATCTCTCCTTGTACCTGACCGTCGATCTGAAGGAGCATGCGGCTGCCCTTGATAAATTGGGCAAGCATAAGACAGGCGTGGGTTGCCTCTATATCAATAAGCTGGAAGATGTCGATCTGAAGGTGCTTAACGGAATGATCAGGACATCCTTACAGGGCAAATAATGTTGCCAAACAATGTATGGAATATCATTTTCAGTTGATCAATGACATCTCAACCATAAGGAATGTACGAACGAATAAAGCAAAGTTGAAAACAACTACCAAAAGCAGAACTTTCAAGCAAGTGTCCATCTGGCCGAAAGCCTGGAAATTACAATCTATTGGATTGTGTATGAGGACATGAACTATTATAATCAGCGACCGTGAATGTCCAAAAAATATAACTTTGAAAGTAAAATGATCTAATGGACAACACAAGAGTGTATAGAATGTCTTTTGCAAGCGTCTATCCGCATTACATAGCCAAAGTGGAGAAGAAGGGTCGAACAAAAGCAGAGTTGGACACTATACTATTTTGGCTGACAGGGTATAATCAAAAAGCAGTGCAACAACACATCGACATGAAAACGGATTTTGAAACTTTTTTCGCCCAGGCACCTCAAATGAATCCAAATGTTTCAAAAATCACAGGGGTTATTTGTGGTTATCGCGTCGAAGAGATCGAAGACAAGCTAATGCAAAAGGTCAGGTATTTGGATAAGTTGGTGGATGAACTGGCGAAAGGAAAAGCCATGGAGAAAATATTGAGGAAGTAGAGAGGAGCTATCCTTGTGCCACAAGTAACAATCGTCTAACTTTTCTTTAGACTTGTAAAAACGAGATCATTAAGAAAGGAAATTATGTCATTTTCGTCTTTCGTCTTACCAAAATCAGTAAGTGATGGTAGATGATTCATAAAGAAATTTTGTAGATGCGAGATCTCAATTATAGTTGAGGCCAGCGACTTGGGATATTTATACGTCGGACTACACTCTAAAATGATATTTCCGATGACCGCACACAGATCTTTGTAGGGTTTAAAAAACTGCTGTTGATTATCTTCTCCAACCTGCTTTGTCAGGTAGGCCTTCGACCCTTCCGTGATAATGATCTGATGGAGCAAACTTTCATTAACGAAGCTGGTTTCTTTGTCATCTTCCACCGTTGTCGCCAGGATCTTTATGATCCTTTTTAATTTGACTTTCGGGTCTTTGAGATTGTTATTTTGAAATCGTATCTGAAACTCCAGCCAACCCCAATACCAGGCGGTGAGATAAACCAGCAACTTATGCTTATTTTCAAAATAGCGGTAGATCCCGGCCTCCGTAGTGCCTATTTCTTCTGCCAGCTTCTTAAAGGTAAATGCCTCAAAACCAGTTTTATAAATAAGCCGAATACTGTGTTTGATGATGTTCTTCCCCAATTCAGATCCCTCCGGATTGCGAAGAAAGAGTGCCTCATTCATTATTATTTGTAAGTGCATCTTCATCGGAGATGATGTATAGTTTAATAAAGCCAGGAAAAGCAATTTAACAATTATTTATGATAGTAAAGCTATCATATATCAAACTATTCCTATCTTTGTTCCATTCTTTAAAAGTGTATTGAATTTGGAGCCACCAACGTATACCGTTTTCCCTATTCCAACAAACCAGTAATATGGAAGCCCCACATCCGGTAAGGTCGTCCTTTGAGAGCAAAACAAGTAAAATCAAAATATCATGAAGACACTAACAAAAGTATTGCAGGCAGCCATAACTCCTCCCATGGCTTTGGAATTATTGAAAGAGGGAAACAAAAGATTTATGAACAACCTCAAGGTAAATCGTAATCTTTTGCAACAAGCCAACGAGACTTCGGACGGACAACATCCCTTTGCTGTTATCCTGAGTTGCATTGATAGTCGAACATCTGCTGAATTAATCTTTGATCAGGGCCTTGGTGATATCTTCAGTGTTCGGATCGCTGGCAATATTATCAACGAGGACATATTGGGTAGTATGGAATTTGGTTGTAAAGTGGCAGGTGCAAAAATAATTGTGGTGTTAGGACACACGAAATGCGGTGCCGTGAAAGGCGCTTGCGATCATGTGGAAATGGGAAACCTAACGGTGTTATTAACGAAAATACAACCTGCCGTCGAAGCAGAAACGGATACAAAGGAAAACCGCACTTCAACCAATGCGACCTTTGTTGAAAACGTTGCAACTATTAATGTAAAACGGACAGTAAAAGCAATCATGGAACGCAGTCCGATACTCATAGAAATGATTGAGACTGGACAAATTGGAATTGTTGGAGGCATGCACGACATTGCAACAGGAGAAGTAACAATTTATCCCGAAACCATAAATTTTTGATGCCGATTCCCCGGTGACTGGATATCTTGGACCCATGATAAACTACCACAATAAACAGTTTCGACCCATTAGCAATACAGATAACGGCGAAACATCAAATGAAACAATATTCCGCTACATGCAACATGGGAATATCATAACTTCGGAATATTCCGGCGGAAAAATTATCTATGGACACCTGATAGGGTTGGTGGACGAAGACGGGAAAATAGATATGCGGTATCACCAGGTGAATAGCATGGGAGAATTAATGACGGGTAAATGTAAATCAAAACCCGAAATATTGCCCGGTGGAAAGATCAGGCTTCACGAAAATTGGGAATGGACATCAGGCGATAGATCAGCAGGTCATTCCATCATCGAAGAACAATAAAGAACATTGGTAATTGTAATTAACTTTCTGCTAAACCCTGATGAACAATACAAAATGACATCAGAATTTCCCAATATAAAAACAAGCAGACTTTTACTTCGACATTTTGTTGAAAGCGATATCGAAAATGTTTTCAATGGACTTTCACACCCGGACATTAGTACATATTACGGAGTTAGCTACGACACGTTAGAAGCGACAAAAGCTCAAATGAAATTTTTCTCTGACCTTGAAGATAGCGGAACAGGCATTTGGTGGGCAGTTTGTTCGTTGGACAATAAGATATTTTATGGCCAAGTTGTACATGGGTACCTTGATGAGCCATTACCAGAATGAGATCATCGCGGTGAAGCCGCCGGATGTTGTTGTGCGGATTCTGGAGGTTGTGGGAAATGTGATAGGGATCAGGTATTAGTATATGTTCAGAAGAAATGGATAAACCCTTAGTAGATAAACTTTATAAACTTGAAAAATACCCCGGGAAAGGCGGCTGGACATTTACAGCAATTCCCGAAGTCCTGCAGGATAAAAGATCTCCATTTGGCTGGGTCAAAGTTAAAGGGCGAATCGACGAATATGAGATCAAAAACTATAAACTAATGCCCATGGGTAACGGACAACTTTTCTTGCCTGTTAAAGCTGCTATTCGGAAAATAATTGGGAAGAAAGATGGCGATTGGGTTCATGTTGTGTTATATATTGATACCTCTTCAACAGAAATGCCAGAGGAATTTTTAGTGTGCTTGCAGGAGGATCCAGTTGCCAATAAAGTATTTTTTGAGCTTACAGATGGACAGCAAAAAGAATTTTTGGATTGGATATACGCTGCAAAAACAGAAGACACGAAAGTTGAAAGGATCGCAAAAGCACTCAACAAGCTTGATAAAGGAGAAAAAATGAGGGATAAAGAAGTGAAAAATTAATGTCTTTAAGATACCAGGTGTACGTAATTGAATTATCCAAACGTGTATTCACCGAAAATGCCAAATTCCGGAATGCCAATCCGCAGTTTAATGGGGTGCTTGAGTGCCTGTATGTGGGAATGACGAGTAAAGAACCCGAAGTACGATTCAAACAACATAAGACCGGGTATAGAAGTAAAAAGGGATATAACCTTTCTGCTGCTTTGGTTCAGAAATACGGTTCTTTTCTGCGTCCCAGTCTTTATGATCATCTGAATGAGATACCCATGACACGGAAGGAAGCGCTTGCGATGGAAGAGAAGCTGGCGTTGGATTTACGGAGGAAAGGGTATGGGGTGTGGTATAATTGAATTGCAACTGCAATTCGTTCCACGGATACAGCAGATGCTGCGATTACATTATAGTCAGTAGTCAGTAGTTCGTTGTGAGTCGTAAGCGATTGAGTTGTGAATCGTGAGTACATGCGGACGTTTCGACTCCGCTCAACGACCGCTCAATCTGCAACGTGTTGTTTCGACTGCGCTCAACGACCGTTGAATCTGCAACGTGTTGTTTCGACTCCGCTCAACGACCGCTCAATCTGCAACGTGTCGTTTCGACTCCGCTCAACGACCGCTCAATCTGCAACGTGTCGTTTCGACTGCGCTCAACGACCGTTGAATCTGCAACGTGTCGTTTCGACTGCGCTCAACGACCGTTCAATCTGCAACGTGTCGTTTCGACTGCGCTCAACGACCGCAGGAATGTTTGAATAGTATATCAAATCTGCGAAAATTAATTTTTAAATAACTCTGCGCAATTAGCGTTAAAAGTCACACCCACTCATGCGGACGTTTCGACTGCGCTCAACGACCGTTCAATCTGCAACGTGTCGTTTCGACTGCGCTCAACGACCGCAGGAATATTTGAATAGTAAATCAAATCTGCGAAAATTAATTTTTAAATAACTCTGCGCAATTAGCGTTAAAAGTCACACCCACTCATGCGGACGTTTCGACTCCGCTCAACGACCGCAGAAATGTATATGAGCTCACTAATTGGGCCGTAGAAAGCAAGGTATTTGAGGTTTGAATGGCTTCAGGGCTCATAAGGGTTATTAACTCAAATGAAGCAAAATTCAATTGCAGAAAATTAATCAGCGCTCGGAGATTGTGACTTGTATGATTATCGCTGTCTTATTTTGTATTTTTACAAAAAAGGATCTGAATGGATAAGATAGATGCCAGGATTTTAAATATTCTTCAGCAGGATTGTTTTGTTCCGGTCAAAGAAATTGCAAAAAAGGTTTCTTTGTCGTATACGCCAACGTATGAAAGGATCCGGCATCTGGAAGAATCGGGTGTGATCAAACGAAGTGTAACCATTGTAGATCCCAAAAAGATCGGCATTAAGCTTTTTGTGTACTGTAACATTACACTCAAAGCACAGTCGAAAAAATATTTGGTGGATTTTGAAAAGACGGTAAGTAAAATTCCAGAAATCATGGAAGTGATCAGCCTGTCAGGCGTGTATGATTACATGTTGAAGATAGCAACGCAGGACATTGAATCATACAATGATTTCATAGTTAACAAACTAGCCAATATCCCGAATATCGGTGTATATCACAGTAATATTGTGATGAGCGTGGTAAAGGATGAAACCGCTTATCAGATTCCGGAAGAGGACTAATGTATCAGCGCCATTTTCCTGTAGAATTCTGCCTCGATTTTATCATTACACAAATTGCCGATGCTTCCTTCGTGTACATGTTCAACTGTTCTGGCTGTATGAAATGTACCATTTTCGACCTGCAGGCCGATTTGTTTGTATGCATCCCGAAAAGGAATACCTGATGCAACAAGTCTGTTGACAGCCTCAACCGTAAAGATGTTCTGATATTTTTCATCAGAAAGAATATTGGAATTCACTTTGATGTTGTCCAGCATCAAGACCAATATTTCCAGGCAGTTTTTTAATTCAATGATAGCGGGAAATAAACACTCCTTGGTCAATTGCATATCGCGATGATACCCTGATGGCAGATTGTTGGTGAGCAATGTCAATTCATTAGGCAAAGCCTGTATCCTGTTACATTTCCCCCTGATCAATTCGAATACATCCGGATTTTTCTTGTGTGGCATTATACTGCTTCCGGTGGTATATTCATCCGGAAACGAAATGAAGCCAAAATTCTGGTTCATGTAGAGGCACACATCCATCGAAAAACGCGAAAGGGTGGCGGCAATACCCGCCAGCGCAACAGCTGTGATTTTTTCCACCTTTCCCCTCGTCATTTGCGCATATACTACATTGTAATTCATGCTTTCAAATTGAAGCAACTCAGTAGTCATTTGCCTGTTGAGTGGAAATGAGGAGCCATAGCCGGCTCCGGATCCAAGGGGATTTTTATTAGCTACCCTGTAGGCTGCTATGACCAACTCAAGGTCATCGCTCAAACTTTCAGCATAAGCCCCAAACCATAAACCAAATGAAGAAGGCATGGCAATTTGCATATGTGTATATCCGGGCAACAACACGTCTTTATATCGGTCACTTAAGCCCATAAGAGTTTTAAACAACACCTGTACTTTTTCGGAGATTTCTTTTATTTCCTGCCGTATAAAAAGTTTGATGTCCAGAAGTGCCTGGTCATTACGCGATCTTCCACTGTGAATTTTTTTACCCACTTCGCCTTTGTGTCGTGTCAGTAATATTTCGATCTGCGAATGCACATCTTCTATTCCGTCTTCAATTACAAAACTTCCTGCCATGATGGATGCCGAAATGTCGTGTAATCCTTCTTTCAGTTGATCCAGTTCTTCCTTAGTCAACACACCAATAGACTCTAGCATGATGGCATGAGCCAGGGAACCTTGTACGTCGCACTCCGCCAGGTATATGTCCCATTTTTTATCACTACCAACTGTAAATGATTCGATGGTACTTTGAATATCAGCATGCAGGTTGTTGCCGTCTTTCTGCCAGAGCTTGGTCATAGGGTGTTGTATTTATTCAATAAGTTGATATAGGTATGAATGCCTTCTTCTATTTCGGATAGGTAGATAAATTCATCGGCGGTATGGGAACGTGCGGAGTCTCCCGGCCCCATCTTAATCGTAGGAAAATGCATCACAGCCTGGTCAGAAGTTGTGGGCGAACCGTACAATTTTATTCCCAACGCCGTTCCAGCCATCACCAGCGTATGATCTTTAGGGATTGATGATGCATTTAACCGCAGCGAACGAGCTACAACTGAACAGGTCACATTTTGTTCAATAATATGCAAGGCTTCTGCATTTGAATATTCATCCGTCGTGCGGATGTCTACAGTGAAAGCGCAAGTCCCGGGCACAATGTTGTGCTGGATGCCCGCGCTGATCATACTCACAGTCATTTTCACCGTACCTAATGTTTCTGATACCTTCGGGAAAGCAAACATCCTGAACCATTCCATATCTTTCATCGCCAGGTAGATTGCATTCTCACCCTCATCTCTCGCTGCATGACCTGCTATGCCATGAGCCACACAATCGATGACTAGTAAACCTTTTTCGGCAATGGCAATCTCCATTTTTGTAGGCTCGCCTACGATACCGCAATGGATCGTGCTCAGTTTGGGTAGGATAGCCTCCACGCCGTTTTTTCCGGAGATCTCCTCTTCTGCTGTTCCTGCATAGATCAGATTGAAGTTGAGATCGGAACTGTCATAAAAATGAAGGAAGCAAGCAAGCAAGGATACCAGTGGCCCACCCGCATCATTGCTGCCAAGGCCAAAGATTTTTCCATTTTCAATAACAGGAGCAAAAGGGTCGCGTGTATATTGGCTATTGGGCTTTACAGTATCATGGTGCGAATTAAGAAGTAACGTTGGCTTTGCTTCATCAAAATATTTGTTGCTCGCCCAGACATTATTGAGATACCGCTGTGTAGCAATGCCTTTCTCTTTCAAAAAAGCCTCAATTGCATCGGCCGTTCTGTCTTCTGTCTTACTAAAAGATTCAAGGCTGATCAGTTTTTGCAGCAAGGCAATGGCTTCTTCCTGAAATGTTTTCATGAGTTGATCAGGTAAGTGCCTATTCCATTTGAACCATTCACCTGCAGATTCTTTGCATGACAAATATTTACCTGTTCAATGCCAGCGTCAAGGGCATTAAATGCATTGTCCAGTTTGGGAATCATACCATTCGAAATAATTCCTTCATTTTTCAATTTCAGATATTCTTCCTTTTTCAAAACAGGAATTATAGAATCTTCATGGTCCACATCACGAAGCACTCCATTCTTTTCAAAACAGTAGGTCAATCGTACTGTGTAATGCAGCGCCATAGCAGATGCGATAACAGATGTCATGGTATCCGCATTGGTATTTAGCAGTTGTCCTTTCCCATCATGTGTTATGGGTGCTATGACCGGCACCATATCAGCGTTCAGTAAGTGGTTCAGCATTTTAGTATTCACATGGGCAGGAATGATATCACCTACCCATCCGTAATCTACCTGAGTGGGTTCACGTTTCGTGGCGGTCAACAAATTACCATCGGCACCACAAAAACCAAACGCATTGCATGAATAGGCCTGAAGAGTGGCCACAATGTTTTTATTTACCAGACCCGCATATACCATTACTGCTACATTCAAAGTTTCGGCATCTGTAATTCGTCTGCCATCCACCAGGGTTTGAGGAATCCCTAATGTCAGGGCAAGGTCTGTCGCTAACTTCCCACCACCATGCACCAATATTTTATGTCCAGGGATTTCGGAAAAAGTCTTCAGAAATTTCTCTAAGGAAGATGGATCATCAATGATGTTCCCTCCGATTTTTACAATGTGTAACTTCTCCATGTGATCAGAAATTTTTTTCCAGGATATTTTTCAATACACATTGTGCAGCATACACTCTGTTCTCTGCCTGGTACATCACAAGTGAATTGTGTCCATCCAGCAATTCATCGCTGAGTTCAACATTTCTTCTTACAGGTAGGCAGTGCATGATGGATGCATTGTTCGTCACGCTCATTTTTTCATGATCCAGGAGCCACGGCGTATCAACGGGTATAATTTTACCATAATCCTGATAAGTTGACCAGTTTTTGACGTACACAAAATCCGCATCTGTCAGGGCCTTCTGCTGATCATATTCAATCGAAGCTCCCCGTGTAAAATCCTCACATAGTTCATAGCCCTTTGGATGGGTGATGGTGAGGTCATAGCCGCTTGCCAATGTCCATTCCGCGAATGAATTCGCTACCACCTGTGGAAGAGCCTTTACATGTGGCGCCCATGTCAAAACAATTTTCGGGCGATCTGTTTTTTTGTGTTCTGCAATGGTCATCATGTCCGCCAGGCTTTGTAATGGATGCAGTGTTGCCGATTCCATACTGATCAATGGCACCTTGCAGTATTTTATAAATTGACGCAGGACGTGCTCAGTATAATCTGCTTCTTTGTTCACCAGGGTGGGGAAATTCCGGA
>JBBREG010000129.1:0-9999 GCA_038203125.1 Chitinophagales bacterium | reverse complement strand
AGGAGAATCCAAATCTGTTTTATCATTGGAAAATCGGTACTGTATAAACTATCAAGAATAACACGAGCCGTATGACAGGAGACTGTCACGTACGGTTCTGTGAGAGGCTTAGGGGTGAAATTCCCCTTTGCCTACTCGGCTTCTCACGCTCTCACGTTTCTCTCTCTCACGTTTCTCACGTTCTCAAAATCATTATAAATCGGTATAACCAGGGAATATTGAAAGTCGGTGCTTTACCAAGCACTTTAAACTTTTAACTCCATGTTACATCTCACCCACTCTCATCCCGAAGGTGTGTATTACTACATGATCTTCAACCTGGTTGCTCTTATTCTGGGTTTTGCAATGACGCTGATGGCTGCCCGAAGGAGCAAGATCGATGTCCGTAGTCTAAAAGTGATTGTTGCCGCGGGTATCCTGGGTGCCATCATTGGCAGTAAACTCATTATGCTAACAGGAATTCAATGGATGGAGTTACTTACAGATGGACATCTACCCCTGGACAATAGTAAGTCTGTAGTAGGTGCCATCATCGGAGGTATGCTCGCAGCCTGGAGCACCGGTAAGTGGTTGGGAAATAAATCATCCATACTCGATCTTTGTGCAGTGTCATTACCCCTGGCGCTTGCAGTACAACGAATTGGTTGTTTGATTGCAGGATGCTGTCATGGGATGATTACAAATATGCCATGGGGTATTACCTATGCGCCAGGAAGTAAGCCGTATCTGGAACAACAACAAACAGGTCTACTGACTACAGATGCAAGTGCATCGCTTTCCGTACATCCCGATCAATTGTATACAGTGCTGGCAGGTCTCACCATAGCCTTTTTAGTTTGGAAGACACGCACCTATTGGAAGTCACCATCAGGAAAATTTATTTTTTCGGTTCTCCTTCTTCTTACGTTCAGGTTTGTAGAAGAGTTTAGCCGTTTCCATTTCGAGCCTCAACAATGGATGGGACTGGAGATGATCCAATGGAAAATTATGTTCATCATGGCAGTCCTTGGGCTTGTGCTGTATTTTCGCGAACAGCAATATGCACGTATTGTATCGGTTGAGGATGTTATTGTCTTACCGGCAATACAACACATAAGAGCTTTCTGCATTGCACTGGCAGTGCTCTTCGTTACGCTTCAGACAGGGGGTTGGTTGTCAGCGGATGAACGTACGATTATCCTCGTTACCGTACTTCCACTTTGTGTGCTGGTGATCGCTATCCAAATACTTCGAATATTTTTTTCTCCTAAGTATGTTCGTGCGGCAAGTATGCTGATTGTTGCTTGTGTATTCATGAGCCAAAAAGTGGATAAATCAAAAATGACACCCTTGCCTCCGCCCCCGTCCTACACTGCATTTGAATTAACGACTGGTGCAGGTAGTTTTAATCTGGATCATGAATTTAACTATGTGGGAGGTGATTGTGAGGAGAGTGATAGAGTTCCCTACCATCATTCCTATAAAATTGGTGGTATAGGTATCAACCGAAAGATCTATTACAACCAATGGCGGAGTCTGATGACATCCCTAAAAATATATGGAGGGTTTCAAAAACAAACCCCGATAGCGAATGAATTCCTCACCTTTGATCCACCATCATTTAACAATACTCTGATTGGTATCAATCCGATGATACAATATGATACGCGGGGTATTGGATTAGGCGTTGGAGCTTCCTTAGGATTGTTAGGGAATGATATTGATGATGATCCGAACGACCATTCCGACTATGACCCTAAAAAAGATGCCCGGAAATCATCCCTGCAGGGTCGTATTCGATTCTTCAGTGAGCGGCTGGCATTCGTAGAGATCATGTCGGGTTATGACCTGGGTTCTGTTGGAGATTACAACTGGCAATTTTTGTTAGGTTCACGTTTCAACGGCCATAAACATTTATTGAAAGGTGGCTTCGCCGGCTCCAACCATGGGGGAAAATATCTGGTGATGCATGGACAGATTGCGTTATCCCCGCGTTTCTATATTTCTCCGCAACTGATGGTGAGTTATAACAACAATACGGGATTGTATAGTAAAAAGGGATATCGGGCAGCACTGGGGATTGAATACAGAATAAATGATAAGTGAATGGATATGCAATTGATCCCATTGATGTATCACCTGATGATAAAGCCTGGGCCAAAATAATGAGTTGCCAATATGTGCTTGATACAAAATAGTTACAAATCTTTGATGCATCTCACAGAAGCTGCAAAGATTCGTGGTGATGAAATCAATTCACTTGTATCACTTGCAATGATAGCAAGTTGTATGGGTCGGCCATCTGCATCAAGTGAAGAAGACCAAATAAAACCCCAAATTTCATCATACCGTAGTGTGCCATGATTATCACGACTTCCTGTGGCTACCCATTTGAGAGGAGACGTATACGCACCCTCCATGTTTTTTGAAGACCATGAGTGCATTTCCATCGCGACTTCATTTTCTGTAGGCAGCCGCCAACCTGACGGGCAGGGACAATTCGTATTATTTGCTCCATTCCAAAGTTGATCATTGGGTGTGATAAGCCAATCAGCAGGACCTAACGGGCTGACAATATAGGTATCGTGACCAGGCAATATGGTCGCGGCCCGGATATGCGTGGTATCACTCATCCTCCGCTGATGTCCATCATCCGAACGACCCCATTGAAATAAATCACCTGCTGCCAGTGTGTCATTAAATAAAAAGGCTGCCTGGGTAGCGCCGAGATTTCGATCCAGCCATAATTTCAGAACAGGCATGGAAAGTGTGTCACCATTTGCGTCAAGGGTATATTCTCTCAGAATCACATCATACGTCGTTTCCTTGTTTGCATACGTATGAGTTACGTGTGTAGGGTAATCCAAGTCAATAGAATCCTCACAGGAAGATATCACGATGCAAGCCAGAAATAAGAAATTTCTACAAAAAGTTATATTGAACATGATAACGAATTGAATCTTTACGTGCAAGATATAAAGGAGTACTTTGATCAGGTACATTGAATGCTGAATTTTATACAGCACTTCCGGATCTGAAATTTTTACATTTCTTCGGAACTGTGCAATTACCACAACTACTTCTTTGACAAAGTCCGCATCAATACGTAAATAACACTCACCACTGCCACAAATGCACTGATAGAAATAATTTCCGGAAGACTCAAATTAGAAAGCACAAACAGGATCGCAGCAATGGCGAGGCCCGGGACAATATAACCACCCGGTACCGTAAATGATTTTTCAGCAGGTGCAACTTTACGAATGCGAAATTTGATCAACGATAATATCACCGCGAGATATATCAACAGTAATGCACCACTTGCCAATATCGCCAATTGTTTGAATCCACCTGCAACAGAAAATATAAATATCAAACTTCCATACACGATAACCGCCCAATAAGGTGTAGCAAACCTGGGATGGATTTGACCAAGAAATTTTGGAAACATCCCATCCTGGGCACCTGCAAATAATAATCGTGGTGAAGCCAGCACATCTCCCGTGATAGCCCCTAGTCCGGATACAGCCGCCGCGATCAGAATAATTACAGCACCTGACATACCCATAATTTTTTGGGCCACCGCAGCTAATGGGGCTTCTTTATGCAAACTCATGTCACTTCCCAACACACCTTGTACTACCGTCTGAAGAAGTATATATAGTATAAAAACAATCAATCCACCGAACAATACCCCTAACGGAATCGTGCGGGCGGGATTTTTTATTTCACCACTCACGTTTAGAGAAGTTTCAAATCCTGCAAATGCAAAAAATAAAATCAACGCTGTTTCTCCAAACGCCGTAACAGTGGGCAATTCCACCCAACGAAGATTTTCTGCTTCCATGTGTCCGAATCCAAAAATGATGATCCCTACTAGTGGCACTATTTTAATAACCGTAATCAACCCTGTAAACTGTACACTCAATTTTGCACTTCGCACATTGATCAGAATCAAGGCTCCCATCAGAATGACAAACAGCATGATCCGCATCCCTGGTGTGGTAAACACCGGAAATATTGATGCCATTGAATCTGCAACGATATTCATCAATGCCGCATCACTGAGTATCCCCCATCCAAAAAAGAATAACCAGTTCACCACAAAACCTGGGAAGGGTCCAAAGGCTGATTCCACATACGCATATGAACCTCCACTTGTCCTGACACGACTCCCGATCTCTGCATAACAGAGCATGATCGCTGCAAACATGAGTCCGCATAAGACGTACCCGATAATTGCGGCAGGACCCAATTGTATTCCGATCAATGCAGGCAAGGCATATATCCCCACGCCGATCGTCCCGCTTACCACCAACATCGCCAGGCCGGGTATGCCCAAGACGCGATTAAGGCCTTCATCAGATTTTTGGTTGGGCATGGAGAAGCGATTACAAGGAAAAAATGGGTTAAAAATGGGTAACAAGACATTGAAAGACAACTAGTTAACTAACCGGCTAGTAGGCAGTTATCTCTGTTTTACGCCTTCGCCAAATTCCCCACCAATACCTCGTGAGCATCCTCATTTTCAAGATCACTGATACGCTTCAACTGGCGATTGATACGAAGAAACTGAATGATCAGCCACGCAATCATCATCACCACAGCAAATCCAAGAAGGGTGTATTCCCAGCTAAATTCGGTTTTCATGGGACCAATCAATTTTGCGCCCGCTACACGACCAAGATTTCCCATCGTCATATAGATGGTAAACTGGGTTGCAGATACTTTTTTCCAGCAGCACTGCATCGCGATGGCAAATAATCCTATGCTCGAAAAAACATAGAGTATCTGATAGATGATCATGAATCCTGCAATAAACGAATTGCTCGTCCAATACGGTTTTAGAAAAAACAAACCGACACTCAACAGAATGACTGATGCGAAATATATATTCATCATCCTGATCTTACCAAAACGATCAATCAGGATGCCCCCGATCAACATACCCCCGATCCCCCCGATTAAACTGGCAGTTGCAAAATATTGCGAATAGCTTTGTGCCGTCCAACCAAGCCCCTGCACCGTAAACACCGGTAGCAACGTAGCCATATAATTAAATGCGATTTGTGAAACGAACATCACAGCAGCCAGAATTAAACTATTGCGAAGTGTAAAAACTTTATAGAGCGCTTTGAAAATCGCCGACCAACTGTTGACCTGAATTTTTAGATTCTCTGGCGAGGATGCCCCTTTCATCCAGGGCAATATTTTTTCGCCGGGTCGTTCCCGAAATAATAATGGGACCAGCATGATCATTCCAACAAGTACAGACAATGACAATATTGCTGCAGCGAAACCATAGTGGGTAAGAAACCAGCTTCCAACTGCAAGCGAACCAGATGTCCCCACAATTTTCGAACCCCACATAAAACCATTTGCACGTGCCTGCTGATCTATCGGTACAATGTCTATGGCCATGCCATCAGTTGCCACATCCTGGAATGCACCAAAACATCCGATAGAAAATGCAGCGGCTGACATGAGCCACATATTATGTAATGGATCAGGTATAAATGCCATCGAAATAAAACTTCCTACAAGGCCCGTCTGACCCAGCAATACCCATGGCCGTCGTCGCCCCATAGGTAAATAATTAAATCGGTCCATCAATGGTGCCACCACTAACTTAAAGCTCCATGGCAAACTGGCTGCCGCTACAAAACCTCCGATTTCACCGACTGATATTCCATTCATCGCCATCCAGGCGGGTATGCCAAATAATAGCATGCCCTCCGGAATACCCTGTGCCAGGTATAAAGCGATGAAATTGAAATACCGTATAAAGGTATTTTCAGAAAGGGCAGGAAAGGTTCTACTCATTAGTTTGGAATATTCTAATTAATCTAATTGTTTTTGGGCATCCCGCTCCTGTAAGGTGTGAAAGATTTATGAAATATTGATTACGAATTGATCATGCTCCTGGCTTTCTCCGCGCGTTCCTTCGATGTTGGCATTCCTAATTCTGTTGCTTTATCATAGTACTTTGCAGATTTTTTGTAGTCTTTCACATTCATATAATATTCGCCCATACTGTCATATGCATTGGATTCTTTCGGTGCTACGCGGATATATTTTTTAAATGCAGCCTTAGCCATTTTCATTTCATGGATTGCCATGTAATGGTATCCGAGGCCATTATAAGCTGTACCATGTTTGGGTCGTAAACGGGCCATGGTCTGCAGATGCGACGCTGAAGCCGCATCATTGCCGACAATAAACTTAGCCGAATTTGCAGCCAGTTCATAAGCCTGCCAGGTATTACGATAGGCAGCAATGAGCTCATCCATGATTTGAGTAGGATCTGCATTCATATCCTGGTTCCATTGAACCAATAATTTTCGCAGGATAGTCTCGGCAGGTGTTAAACCTGAAGTGGGCAATGCAAGAGCCCGTGTTATCTTTTCCTGCGCCTTGTCCGTTTCTTTAAATGCTATATGACTCATGGTGAGATGTGCGATGGCAAAAAAGAATGCAGGATCTTCCAGCACGGCTTGATTCATCTCCGCTGCATACTCAGCTATATGAGCATTTTCAGCCAGTGATAATGCCTTATGATAACTTGCAGTTGCAGCAGCAGATTTAGAAGAGACAGGCAAATAGTACTCTTGTGCTGATAATGCATTTGACATGGCAAACACCAGAGCAAATACGATTAATACATTTTTCATGATTTATATGGTTTTGTATGTAAGACAATTGGTTGCAGGAAAAGGAAGGCGGAATGAACTTCTTCATTCCGGCCTTCACTTGAAGTCATTAAATATTACACTATAAAATGGGGGTGTTGTACATCACCTTTTTTAGACGATCAAATGTTGTCAGGGTTTGTACACTTCCAATTCGATCTCGATCATAAACTCCGGCAGCGCCAATTCTTTTACACCTAACCACGAACCCGTTGGAAACTGTTTTGTATAAATTGTATTTCGATATGCTGACTGTTTTAAAAATTCAGGCATGTTTGTTGTAAATACATTTTCCACAATTACATCATCAAACGTGCAGCCATAATGTTTCAACACGTTGTCCAGATCTGAATAGCAATTTTTCATTTGTTGCAACAAATCTCCAACTGCAGTCGGCGCCCCTGCATCATCCATACTAACTGCGCCTGATATTTTAATATCATGGCCGATTTTAACTGCATGGGTGTAACCATAGGCTTTTTCAGTTTCCACACGGAGACTGAAATACTGGGGTGTATCGATTTCGATACCTGCATGAGTATTATTGTCATTTTCTGCAGATGCTGCAGAAGCATGTTCATCACCTTGTTTACATGCGGTCAACATAATTATGGATCCCAGGATAATGACGAATAGAAGGTTTTTCATTTTGATTCAGTAGTATTTCGCTAAAAAAATCTCTTGTGATTAATCTTTTGGCATCGGGTCAGTAGCAAAATTCCCATGTACCAATTTCCATTGGCCACCTTGTTTGGCATACACACGTGTAGATTTGGCACGGGTTGATTTTACTTCACCCTCTTTATTTCTGACGACCCCTGCAAAATTGTAAGATAGAATGGCGACATCGCCGTAGACCTGTACTTTTGGATTTAGCATCTCACCCGCCAGGATGGCTCCGGGATCTTTACTTGACGCTTCGCTGAGTCTCATCATGAGAGCCTTTCCCTCCAGTCGAGTTGAGTAATCATTGTTGAATTCGGTGTAATCGTCGGAGATGTTTTTAAAATGCTCCTTCACATTTGACGGATCTGCCATCTCAGACGCCCATTGAGCTTTGACAATCCCGATGATTTCATCTGTAGTTTGCTGATTGGTACCCGTCTGAGCTGAGGTGGTTGAGGTCTGGATCAGGATGCCGGAAAGCATCATAAATCCGATCATTAGGTTTTTCATTTTGTTTTTTGTTAGATGTTAGTATTTGCCTACTCTGGATGGTTTTCGGCTTCGCCATGAAATTGTACCTGTCAGGCTCCGTGAGGTCTTGAAAAAAAATTACCTTGGAGTTCTTCAGGAGATTCGAAATAAAGATGAACTGTTTCGCCCATGAAAACTGGCTGAATGGCCCAACTACCGGTTTTTTTGTCCGAAATAGCATTTTGATTGACCGAGTATTTTGACTGCTTCACACCCGGATTGACATGAAAAGACCAATTTTCCTCCTGGCATGCTTATGTACTGCAACATTGGCATTATCCCAGACCGCACAGCTTGACAGCCTGGAGCAGCTTTATAAAGATGAAATGTCTGATACCACGCGGTTTCAGCTGTTAAAGCAAATGATGGACATCGGGTATGATACCGACCTCAATCTCGCCCTGGGGTATACTCGTCGCGGAGTAACCCTGGCTAAACAGGTCAATGACAGTAAGTGGATACCTAAGTTTTACGAAATGTTGGGAAGGACACATGCCAATTTGCAGTCCCTCGATTCTGCTATGTATTATTTCGATAAAGCAGTTACAGCGTATGAAGCATCAGGTAACAAGTTTGGGAAAGCAACAACGTATTTTAAAATGGGTTGGGTTCACAAGCGACGGGGGGACTATCAGGAAGCCATGCAAGCAGACCTTGATGCACTGCGTATGATGGAAGAATTAAACGATCAACGTGGAATTGCAGGTGCGCTCGGCAGAGTATCAGAAGATCTGTATAACCAGAATAAATATACCGAAGCCCTGGAATATGGTCTGAAAGCAATCGAGATATGTAAAAAATATGAACTGCAGAATGAGTTGCCGTATGCACTGCGTGCTGCAGGTGATGCATGCATTGGCATGAAAGAGTATCAACAGGCACTTAATTATTATGATCAGGCATATAAACTTACAGAGATACTTGAAGGCCGAGTGGGCCTTGTTGATATTAGCAATTCAAGAGGCAATGCATACAAACGCCTAGGTCAGTATGAAAAAGCATTAGTGGATTATAAACTCACACTTGAGATCTCCGAAAATTCAAATTATCCTGGAGGTGTCTATGCTTCTACAGCAAACCTGGGTGAAATCTATATCCTGATGGGGAGGTATGATAAAGCATTACCATACCAACTAAAAACGATCCGGTTACAGGAGGAAGGTGGTGATGTTTCAAATCTGACAGAAAATTACCTGCATGCCAGTACGATCTATGAAGAACTGGGGGATTACAGGTCAGCTTTATCCTATAGTAGAAAAGCACTTACGTTGCGGGATAGCCTGGTATCAGTCCAGGCTGATGCCACCATGTCAGAATTGCGCACTCAGTATGAAACTGAAAAAAATGAAGCGACGATCGCTTTACAGGTGACGAAGCTGGATCAACAACGCACGATGCAATGGCTCTACATCGGTCTTGCGGTTTTGTTAGGACTTTTTGCTTTTACATTTTATCGGAATGCAGCGGCCCGGAAAAAAACCAATCAACTTTTGGCCGTTAAAAACGCAGAGAATGAATTGCTCCTCAAAGAAATCCATCATCGTGTTAAAAATAATCTCGAAGTGGTGTCCAGTCTTCTTGCCCTGCAATCTGCACAGATTGATGATCCAAATATCAAGGACGCAATGCAGGAGGGTCAAAATCGTGTCCAGTCGATCGGTATCGTCCATCAAAAATTATATCAGGGTACAAATCTGGCAGCAGTGGAGATGAAAGACTATTTTGTCAACCTGAGCGAAAACATCCTCGATTCATTCGGCGCCGAAGATCGTGTTACGATCGAATGTGCTATGAATCAATTAGAGCTCGACATCGATACGGCCGTCCCTCTTGGTCTGATCGTCAATGAAATATTGACCAATGCATTAAAGTATGCTTTCCCCGATGGACGTAAAGGTCACATCGAAATTAAACTGGAACGTGCTGATGCGAACACACTTCATCTCAGGATTTCAGATGATGGCATCGGCAAATCTGGTGCAACCCAAGGCACGGGTTTTGGAGGACAGTTAATCAGTTTGCTTACAAAACAGTTAAGGGGTTCGATGAGAGAGGATGGAGTAGGAGGGACTGCCGTTTACTTTGATTTTGCTTTGAAGCAAACAGGATAGTGCAATTTTAGATTTCAGAATAA
>JBBREG010000128.1:0-10007 GCA_038203125.1 Chitinophagales bacterium | reverse complement strand
TCAAACAAATACGTGTCTTCGCCCATTTCTGCAATTACGATAAAGGTCACATTGAATCCTTTTGGTGTAGATCCGTAATGCTCACAGAATAATTCCAGGTCTGCATTTCCTTCCAGTACGACAAGACTCTTGTAATCATCAAAGACCATGAATACTTGTGTATTCGTATTCGTGAATTCTTTAGGTAATTCCACACAAACATCGGTGCGTTGGTCTTCAGGGATTTCGAAGAACACATCCACACTCATCCAATCGAGGCTGTCACTTAGAAACTCATAACCAGATCCTGTTAGTTGCTGACTACTGTCCTGTAACCACCATTCGCTGTTTTCGACATTAGTCCAGGTACTTAGATCCGCATCTGCCTGGAGCCATTCATTGTTGTCACCGTTGCCATAAAACAATTCCATACGCTCGCGTGGGTCCGGGTCATCGATCAGTGCCCTGATCTGTTTTCCATGGGCCAGGCGGACAGGCGTAAGTCCATCCATGATCCGTATGTTGAACTCCATGCGGGATTCCAGGAGTTTGCCCTCTGAAATTGTTGGAATACCAGCGATTAGCATTTCGCCTTTCGTATCGCAGACCGTGACTTCAATATCAAAGTGTCCATTCGAACATGGATATTCGGACAGGTTTACAAAATCTGCCGGGATGACCAGGATAAGGTCTTTGTCCACCCTGAAAAACTGATCGCCATCACATGGCACCTTGATGGAATGCGTAATCTCACTTTGGATATCCTCCGCCAATCTTGCCCTTAGGCGGCTGATATCTCCCGCAACTACCTGATTAGCTCTTGGAATAAAAACGTCAACATCCTTGCCGCATGACATGGTGACGAGTATAATTCCAAAAAGCCAAAAAAACTTGCTCATTTCTCTTTGTTTGATGGTATAGACACGATTTGGTTTCATTTGCTGCCTGATGTTCTCGGTTATTGATGAAAATGATATCTCAGGCCTACGTTGAGACCGGCATAATGCCGGTGTTCTTCAAGTGGGTATCCGTCCAGCGTGACAGGATTGACCCTGTATAAAAATCTGGGTTCCACCAGGGCAGAAAAATGTTCATTAATAGGAAGTATCAGGCCGGCACCCAGGTATAAGCTGAGTCCAACATTATTTTTATAGACTTTGATTGCATTCTGCTGATTCGAACTAAAGTGTCTGGGGACTAAGCCGGGATCTAACATCTGGCCTTTATAATTTGATGTGAGATTGATCACTGGTCCTGCATTCAACATGATGGTCGATCGTCCCAACGGTAATTCATAACTAAAGATTAAAGGCACATCGATGTGGGTATACCGGTTGTGAATTTTTTTAATGAGGGTACCCAGGATCAGGACACGTGAGGTATCTGCATACAGGAAAGAACCATCTGCTGCAAAAAATGAATCAATTCGGGTAGTGGTTTGAGTAGCAAGTGAATCTGTATAGTCAAATACATCACCGTTTTGCTGATATAACAAGCCTACACGAAGCGCATAGCCTTGTTTCAGATTATAATTTACTCTTGCACCAACAGACCATGCATATTGACGGGCTTCAGTTGCTTCCCGTGCTGCTTTATAAAAAGCAAGCTCACCCGCAACATCCTGGAACGATCGGGGACTGATACCAGGTCCGCCAAAAACATCCAGAGACAGCGGACTGATTGTGCTTTCACCTGTAAACTTGTAGCAACTGGGATCTGGACGGATACCTGAAATCGTAATCAGGTCTTCTTCATCCGTGATCAGGTTGATACCTGATGGAGGTAAAGCATCAATATTGATATCTGACCGTACTGAAGCAGGTGCAGATTCACTGATCAAATCAAAAGTTGATGAATGCGATGCTATATCATTTTTACGATTCCTGTTATGAGTTGTATTGCCGGAATCAGTAGAAAATGTGTTCTGATTGGTGGCGTTCTTAGTTTTCTTCGAATTCTTTTCTGAAGGAGTAGAGGATGTTTTCGATGTGGCTGAGATATTGTTTGCAGAAGAGTTATTTGCAGAAATAGTAATTGCAGAAGAGGTATTTGCTGATACTGAATTTGCAGGAACAGTTGAAGATGCGTTATGGGTTTCCGAGATTCCTGAAGCCAATACTTCAGTGGTAGGTGATGGTTCGGTTGAGAGAGGTAATGACACGGCTGTAGCAATGGTGTCGGTTTTTTCCTCAATCGCTGGTTTTTCAGGAATTGTATCCTGGTTGCGCGTGGGATTCCACATGATCAGTGTGGCTGTAAGTACAGTCCCTGCGGCAAGGGTAAACCAAAAGAATGGAAACCGTTTTTTATTGGCCGGAAGCTGGCTTTCTATTTTATGCCACAGTTCATCCGGCACTGCAGCGGTGTGGTTGAACAGTTTCTCTTTGAAATAATTTTGGTCTTTCATAATTCTACTTTTTGAGTAGCGGCAAGTGATCGTTGTATATATTTTCGCGCCTTGGTTAACTGTGACCTGGAGCTGCTTTCTTCTATTCCCAATAATTGTGCTATCTCTTTATGATGAAATCCTTCGATTACGCTGAGATTAAACACAGTCCTGTAGCCATCCGGTAATGTGTCAATCAACCTCATCAATTCATCAGCGCCCATTTTGCTGATGGCATCTGGCTCCACCGGATATTCCGGAAGGGTATCACCTGAATAATCCAATTGAAGTCGTTTGGCTTTTTCCAGGTGACGGATACAGGTATTGACACACACTCTCCGGATCCATCCTTCGAAAGATCCGTCACTGCGGTACTGCATCAGGTATTGGAATATCCGGACGAAGCTATCCTGCACCACATCTTCCGCATTCGAGGGTCCTACATAACGTCTGCATATCGACATCAGGAGAGGGGCAAAGCGATCGTACAGCATTCGTTGTGCTCTTCGGTCATTATCCCCGCATCGCCTGATCAGTTCTTGCTCCTGCAAATGCTTTGAGTTGAGTGGCTTATAAAGTTTGATACTATTATGGTCAATTCGCTGCCTTGCCGACAAATTTAGGGTTAAAACCTGTGTTTCAGGTCTTTACTCCCATAATTCCTTCGTCACATTTCAGACGAAAGATAAGTTATGTGCAGCTTTAATTGACGTAGCTAAAAAGGAATTGCTTTTACATTTTGCTGTCTATCAGTAGGTTATAAATTTATATTTCAAATGTTAAATTATATGACTAAATAATAATCAATTAATGACGTAAAATAAGTCAAAACCATTATCTTAGTCTCAAATTACCTTCACATGAAAGGCAGAGGTGCTCAAATCAATACTGACAATCCCTTTGACAAACATATCCAGACGCGGCATCCGGACCTCGTTTTCTCACCACCGGCTGAGGAAGTTAAGACTGAATATCTGGAAACCCATCCCAAAACCCTGATTAATAAAGTCGAGAGCCCGGATGTGCGGATGGAATATTCCATGAATCCATATCAGGGTTGTGAGCACGGATGTGTCTATTGTTATGCCCGGAATACACATCCCTATTGGGGCTATAGCGCTGGTATCGATTTTGAAAGTAAAATCCTGATCAAGCGTGAAGCTCCTGAGGTATTGGCCAAAAAACTATCGTCACCGAAATGGATTCCGGCACCCATAATGCTGTCTGGTAATACGGATTGTTATCAACCGGCTGAGGCAAAATTTAAACTCACGCGTCAGATCCTGGAGGTTGTTGAAAGATTTAATCATCCTGTTGGTATCATTACCAAGAGTGCATTAATTCTGCGGGACATCGATATCCTGACCAGGCTAGCTGAAAAAAAACTTGTTACAGTGGCCATCTCCATCAATACACTTACGGAGTCTACGAGAAGATTGCTGGAGCCCCGCACAGCTTCCATCAACAAAAGACTGCAGGTCATTAACGAACTCTCCAAAGCAGGTATATACGTACATGCGATGGTGGCGCCTGTCATTCCCGGTCTGACAGATCACGAGGTAATGAATGTCGTAGAAGCTGTTACCAATGCTGGTGCAAAAAACGCCGGATGTATTACAGTGCGATTAAATGGTGATGTAGGTCCCATTTTTACCGACTGGGTCAACAAGACATTTCCGGATAAAGCAGAGAAGATACTCAACCGAATTATGGATACACATGGGGGTACATTAAACGATAGCAGATTCGGCACTCGCATGAAAGGGGAGGGTAAGTATGCAGAGATCATCAGTAAACAATTTGAACTGGCGAAGAAAAAATATCTGCGCAATGCTGAATCGTTTGAGTATGATCTTACGCTTTTTGAAAAAGCCCGAAAACCACAAACCACACTTTTTGATCTGATGTAAATTTTATTAAATCGCCTGATTGCCATTTCTATTCGTCCTTTAGGACACGAGCTAATAATAATCTTATATTTATTGGAAGAAAAATTAAATATGAAAACAGTAAGTCAAAAATTTTACCTCTATTCAGCAGCATTATTCCTTATCCTTTGCCTGGGTTGTGACAAGGATGATGATCAATATCCAAAGATCTATAAATATTCACATCAGGATCAATCAAATGAAAGACAATGGGTACTCTCTTCTACAACGAATGGCAATGTAATAGATGTTAATACAGGTACGTATGGTGCATATAGAGAGGAGTTTAAAGAACAGGTGGCCGAAGGAATGAAATTATCTTTTGAGCTAAAACAAATAGACCTTTTGTCTGACAATATGGTTCGAATACAGATTCAGTTTGAAGAAGAATTTTTGGATACGACTGTTACCTATACAATGGAAGACGAAAATCTTGTAATTGAAGCGTTGGGAGATTCAGAACTTATTGGTTATGATGAAAACGCAGATGAATTTTTTGTATGCGGATTTGCCAGTGCAGTTATTCCAGGCCCGAATGTGGTAAATCCAGGTCAGCAGTATAATCAATACACAGTGCAAGAATGTCAAGACGATGCAACGCTTGAAGATTATCTGGATTATGTATTATCTCAGGATCCATATTTGCCATTAGACACAGTCGTAATTTTTATAACCAAATTTATCTACACGAAGCAATAATCTCCTGGCAAGGGTAACATCACCCTTTTAAGCATGCTCTTCACCTTTCCAAGGTGCCGAATTTTTCCTGCGGAACAGATATGATTGTCAATGAATGGGAAGATGTTCATTGATGATACTCTAACATGAAGTTGATCGGAAATGACTACCGGTCACAGAACCTGACCCGGCCAAAATGGGTTTCTGAAACGACCTATTATAAAATCGAGCTATGAGACTTTAACACATCTGAATGTGCGTATTAACCGCCCTGGATATACTGTTCGAGGAATTTAATATGCTCGCCCTGTTCCTGGATGATGGCGTTGACGATGTCCCCGATACTGAGCATGCCGATGACCTGGCCATTGGCTACGACCGGCAGGTGCCGGATGTGTTTTCCGATAAAGAGTTGCATACAATCATCGATATCCATATCCGGGCTAACCGTGATCACTTCGGGGATCATGACTTCGCGAATAGGTGTAGACTTTGCTTTCCGGCCCTGGATAATTCCTTTGCGGGCATAATCACGCTCTGAAAAGATACCTGACAGACGTTCTCCTTCCATGACCATAATAGCTCCGATGTTTTTATTCGCCATGAGTTCCAGGGCTTCAATGACCGTATTTTCGGGATGCAGGTAATAGATCTGGTTGAGCTTTTTCCCTGCTAAAAGATTTTTAACGGAGTTCATAGGAGACGCGGTTTTTGGTTTAAAAAATCTTTCATGGGTTGATTGGTTGGTTAAGATAAGGAATCGGACAAATAAATGCACTACCTCTGAGGCAGAAATTGCACTCTGGCGCAACTCTTGACTCAGGTTTACAGAGTTTTTATAGCTTCAGGGCTCCAACGTACAGGATATGGACTGGGAAAAAATTGTTTCAGAACTGGATTATCGGACCAGCCGGAGTTCAGGTGCGGGTGGGCAACACGTTAATAAGACTGAAACCAAAGTTGAACTCCTCTGGAATGTTTCCGGATCCACTGGTCTGACGGATGATGAAAAAGCCATTATAGTCACCAAACTGATCGCCATCATCAATGATGAAGGAATTCTAAGGATCAGTTCCCAGAAACATCGGTCGCAACTTTCCAATAAGGAAAATGTGATTGAAAAATTAAAAGCACGTCTGATTAAGGCGCTTACTCCGGTGGTTAAGCGCATCAGATCTAAACCGTCCCGGGCTTCTGTGGAAGAACGTCTTGCAGAAAAAAAGCTCCGTGCTGAAAAAAAAGAGGCCCGCCGGAAACCGGAAGTATAAAAATCTTCATAGATGCAAAACCAATTGATAGGGTAGTGTCGTAAATAGGTTTGAAATCAGTGATAACACAATTACTAACCAAATCTATTTTCAAATTATGAATAACCTAATTAAATTCTCTGCCATCGTATTGGCATTCTTTACTACGATGTCGGTAGATGCACAGATGACTAAATCCAATACAGTCAATGTAGGTGGTGAAGCCATGTATCCGAAAAAGAACATTGTAGAAAACGCCGTAAACTCAAAAGCGCATACCACACTCGTAGCAGCAGTTACTGCAGCCGGATTGGTAGAAACACTCCAGAGTGCAGGTCCTTTTACTGTATTTGCACCTGTCAATGATGCATTCGAAAACTTGCCCGAAGGGACAGTTGATATGCTATTGAAGCCAGAGAATAAAAAAGCACTATCCAATGTACTCACGTATCATGTGGTATCCGGTGCTTATGGTTTTGATGAATTGTCAGCTATGATTAAAAAAGGAGAAACCAAACTGGCAACTGTGAGTGGTGGTTCTCTCTGGATCAGTGCCAATGGCCCGCACAATATCATGATCAAAGATGAAAGTGGTAACTGGGCGAATATCACAACCTATGATGTAACACAGAGCAATGGTGTCATCCATGTAGTGGATGCGGTATTGCTTCCCAAGATGTAATTGTTAAGGAGACAGAGTTTTTTTTGAAAGCCGCGCATAGGAGAATGTGCGGCTTTTTTTATTGGGTTTTGGTGTGGAAGCGAAAATGATTTATATTGGAATGATCATTACGATTTCGAATGCCACATCAATATTGACATGCACCTCTTTACGTTCCTCCGGAGCTTACTTTGGCTCTGTACTGCTCTCTTCCTTATTTCATGTTCAACACCGGATCGTGCAATCACCCTTGCCAATGTTATGTGTATTGATGGGATCCACGATAATCCTGATATTGTTGCTGCAGACCACCTATTCGTTACAGGTAAATTGAAGGCAGCAGCCGCCCTTTATTCCCAAAATCAAAATGAAGTTTCGCAAAAATTGTATTGCCAGGCGCGGCTGGCGGAGATGGATTATTATCTGCGGGAATTGTATGAGCATAATCACACGAATTATATATCTGATAGCACGGCATTAGGTAGTCCACAATCAGCGCTTGATTCATTCTTGTTGACTGTTGCGGTTTTTTATTCGCAGGAAACATTGGATACTTCGGTGTTTTTGCATCAATGGAGTAGGGTAGATGATGTCTTAGGAGAAAATCATTATTTGGTTAATAAGGGGAATGCTGTGTTGGGGGAGTATTTCTACCGGATCCAATTTAATGAAACCTTATTGGACCAATATTTTCGGAGACATCAGATGTGGAATCGTCAATGGCCAACAAAAATTTATGATTGTTACTGGACGAATCTCCGGTTGACCGCTGCCGGGACGTACCAGCGGGATCATCTTAAGAGTATTGCGAATTGTAACGAGTTGATTGAGGTGGAAGGCTGGAAGTCAGTTTTGGATAGTGTGCATTTATCATTGGCTTATACGACCCGTGGGTACATCACATTTCGTTTTGACAAGTTTGATGAAGCATATGCCGATAATCAGAAAGCGATCGAATTATCCAGAAACACTGCTGCCATTCCTGTATATCAGGAGGCCTTAAAAAGTCAGTTGACAGTCACCAATTTTTGGGTGAAAGATACCTTATGGTGGGCAGTCCATGATGAATTAAAGATGAGTGTTGATAGTACTTGCTTTGACTATGCCAATTATCCCCGGCATGTAGCGCGTTATTATCATGAACGAAAAAGATTTGCAGAGGCGATACCTTTTCAAAAGCAGGCGATCGAGTATTGTTTCTCACGAACTGATATCAACCAACCTGTATTAAATTCATTGACCTACTTATTGTCAGAAGAGTATGAAAGTGTGGGCTTTTACAATGATGCCATTATAAGTTATCGGATTGGTGTTACAGGGCGAGAAGAAAAAGAATGGACGTTTGATTCACTAATCGATTCCACTGAAACTGCGGAGGAACACAGTTTTGTGTCTTTATGCCGGTACGGGCATATTTATTTTAGCTGGTTTCTTACACAGGAAAATCCCGAATTGCTCCGAAAGTCAGAAGAATTAGCGTTGCTGGCCCGTTCATGCTACTACCGGGATATTACGACCCTGGAGGAGAATAGACTGATTACATACATCAGAGAAAGAAATATGGTGCTGGGGTTGCTTTGTCGGATCTACGCTGAAAAGTACAAGCGAAAGATCGATACCACAGCTATACATAGTTACCATCAGTATGCAGAAGAGAATCGGGGAGCCATATTCTGGAAAAATGTCAGATCCGAATGGGATTATGATCCTGCTTTGGTACAACTTTTATTGAAACAACAACAATATACATCCGAGATTAAGAGAATAAAATCGCGGAAGTCGTTTCATCAATATGAGCTACTGCAGGCTTTACAAAAGATAGATTCTATTGATAACAGCATTAAACAACAATTTCCCGAATACGCCAGAACAGCATTATCTAAAGAAACACCGGGGTTAGACCTGGTTCAGGATACGTTATCAGCGCGGCAAAGTAGCCTTTTGTCTTTTGACTTTATAGACAACAGATTATATATGCTGTGGGTTACATCGGACACGTATGATCTTTTCGAAACTGAATTTTCTGCAGCACGTGAGGAAGAACTAAAACAGTTTTGGATGCTCATGTCTACTCCCAATGATGCAACTGCGGTGGAATATCGGGAGCTGGCGTATAGTGTTTGGAGTTGGCTGATACCACAGCCCCTTAAAAGTGACAGTACTAAAAACTGGATCGTAATAAATGATGAATACCTGGCCCGTATCAATTTGGAAGCATTGGTGACAGGTATTAAAGCGAGTGATACGTCCTATAGTGATCTTGATTATTTGATTTTTGAAAAGAGTATTACATACTCACTTCTTATAAAATCACTACTTTCTGATAAAACGATTGGGGATATCAAGCCTGAAAATATCGCAGGTATGGGTTGGTCAGATAAAAGTACAATTCTGCGTAATTCAACCGGACTTGCCGAGCTGCCGGGAAGTTTTATAGAAATGAAAAAGCTATCAATGAAATTTACGAACGTTAAAATTTATATAGGAAAAGAAGCCACAAAAGATAATTTTATTAATTTATATAGTGATCCTAAAATTAAATTTTTGCAGCTCTCTCTCCATTCTGAAAGTGATGCTAATAAACAAGATGATATAAGTATTTACTTTAGAAAAAAAGGATCTCTTATAGATACCATGTATGGTTACGAATTATTAAATTTTGAATCAACTATAGATATTGTAATGCTTACTGCGTGTGAATCTGGTGTTGGTAAATGGGCTAAAGGTGAAGGAAATTTTAATTTAGCAAGGTATTTTCTGTCAAATGGAGCTAAGAGTGTGATCGCTTCTAAATGGTCATTAGATGATACGATGGCAGTTAAATTTGATCTATTGACCCATTTATATAAAATTGGTGGGCGTAATGATTTTCTAAGGAATAGTAAAATTAATATCATAAAAAACCACCCTGCCTTATCACCATATTTTTGGGGGTCGATGATTTGTTTATTTTAATCAATTAAAGGCCTCGATTGATGAACGATTTTTTAAGTTTTAATGTTTTTTTGATTCATGAGGAGGACTAATCTTTGTCGCTTGACAATCGGCTGAATTAGGCTTGTTTATATCTGGAATGAGTTGTCCATGAGAATTTATAAGCCCAGCAGATGTGATAAATCTGAAAGTAT
>JBBREG010000127.1:0-10078 GCA_038203125.1 Chitinophagales bacterium | reverse complement strand
ATCTAGTCGTTCCTGCGAAACATTGCGTTGAAAACGCCGGGGAGCCATTTTCTCACGGTCCTTGCCCTGAGCTGCACATGGTTGAGTGCGAGGTGTCGAAGGGTCACAGTTCTGACGCTCTCCACACCGCCCCCGACCCCTGCGATTCATCTAGTCGTTCCTGCGAAACATTGCGTTGAAAACGCCGGGGAGCCATTTTCTCACGGTCCTTGCCCTGAGCTGCACATGGTTGAGTGCGAGGTGTCGAAGGGTCACTCACTCACTGTTCTCTTACTTTCTTACATTTCAGTCATGATATATGATGTGACCATCATTGGTGGAGGAATCGTTGGCCTGGCTACTGCATATAAAATCCTGGAACAACAACCCGGATTAAAGCTGGCTGTGCTTGAAAAAGAATCCACGCTGGCGTCTCATCAAACAGATCGCAATAGCGGTGTCATGCATTCAGGGATCTATTATAAGCCTGGAAGTGCCAAGGCCATTAACTGCGTAAAGGGACATAGCTTGCTGATTGACTTTTGCACAAAAGAAAATATCCCTTTTGAATTGTGCGGCAAGGTGATTGTCGCAGTAGAAGAATCGGAATTTACCACGCTGGAAAATATTTTTAAGCGTGGGATTGAAAATGGATTGAGTGGTATCCGGATGATTGATGCCTATGAAGTCAGAACGATGGAACCGCATTGCGCGGCACGTAGAGGGATTTGGGTGCCACAGGCCGGAATTATTGATTTTCATGTTGTGGCCCAACGACTTGCCCAATTGATACAGTCTTTGGGTGGGGTGATGATTACTAATTTCAACGTAAATAAAATTGTCAATCTCCATGATGCTGTGGAAATTCAATCAGACCATCAGAAAGTGATTTCAAGACTTGCCATTGGATGTGCCGGATTGTATTCGGATCGTCTTGCCAGGCTGGCGGGAGCTGAACCTCCACATCAGATCGTACCTTTTCGAGGAGAATTTTATAGTCTTATTCCTTCTGCAGAGAAGCTTGTGCGTGGTCTGATCTATCCGGTTCCGGATGTCAATTTTCCATTCCTGGGTGTACATCTTACCAAACGGATTCGTGGTGGTATCGAGGCCGGCCCCAATGCAGTACTGGCATTTCGTCGTGAGGGATATGAACACTTCGATGTCCATTGGGGAGAACTTGCGGAAACTTTGCGTTACCGGGGTTTTCATCGTCTCGCTAAAAAACACTGGCGGAAAGGAATAGATGAAATGAAGAGGTCATTTTCCAAAAAAGCTTTTTTAAAAAGTCTGCAACGGTTAGTGCCGGAATTGACCATTGATATGATCACACGAAGCCGCACAGGTGTGCGTGCGCAGGCAATTGACCGAAATGGAAATATGGTGGATGATTATGTCGTAGTGGAGCAAGAACATATGATCCATGTCCTGAATGCTCCCAGTCCTGCGGCTACTTCGTGTCTCTCGATCGGTTTATATATCTCAGTTATGGCATTGCGCAAATTGTATGGAGATTGATTGAAAAAAGATAATGTGCAAAATTAGCATACACTGTTTAGAATTCTTAGCATTGTTGTTACAGGTATCTTCTGTTTGAAAGTTTTTAGAAAAGTGCATGAACAATGAAATTCTTCAAAAGGCATAAAATTATTTTTTCATCCAATATTCGTTTTTAACGGAACTCTAAGCGCTGCACCCTGGGTTGAAGATTCAGATACCGCAAATGAGCTTATTTGGGTTGGACTTGCTGAGCTGGTCGCAGGTATCGCTCTTGCCAAGACATTTGAGAATAAGGTTTTATTTACGAATGCCAATTGCCCTGGTCACAATCACCGCGACCGGATCTGGGAAATCCGGTAATCCCACAAATCTTCCCGACCTTTGTGTCTTCTGATTAAACTTTTTACGCCTTTAAGGCATTAACCTGATTATGGAAACAACCACTGCAACTAAAAACCCGGTCCTCATCTACACCGAACAAACGCCTAATCCTGAGTCACTTAAGTTTGTGACCAACCGGATGCTGTACTCCGGTACTGCAGATTTCAGGACCCGTGAGCTGGCAGATGAGTATTCACCACTCGCGACCGCACTATTTGAGTTGCCCTATGTGAAATCGGTCTATATCTGCAACAACTTCATCACCATCACCAAAGAGATGAATTACGCCTGGGAAGATCTTATGATCCGGACCAAAGAGTTTATCAAAAACTATGTGGCTGAAAACAAGCCTGTCATCCTGGATGGTTTCGCAGATGCCATGACCGCCCTCGAAGAAAAACGTATGGCCGAGATCGATTACAGTGATGACGATGGAGAGCTCGTAACCCGAATCAAAGAATTGATTGACACCTATGTGAAGCCAGCAGTTGAAATGGATGGCGGCAATATTGAATTCAAATCCTATAATGAGGGTATCGTAACTTTGATCATGCAAGGCGCATGTAGTGGATGCCCTTCCAGTACTGTAACATTGAAGTCAGGTATTGAAGGTATGCTCAAACGTATGATCCCTCAGGTAAAAGAGGTGGTCCAGGAAATGGCTTAACGAACAAGGAATATCGAACAAGGAATATCGAACAAGGAATATCGATTGTTGAAGTTTTAAAAACCTCACGTTTCACGCCTCATGATCACTTCCCTAGCTTCTGATTAAACTCATTCATTCTCTCAGTTAATATTTTGATCCGATCCGAAATAAAGGCTGCCTCTTTAGTTTTTTTCAGAAACGTGAGGATATTCAGATACGATTCCAGGAAAATGGTCACGTGACGACTGCACTCCGCTTCAGTACTTTGGGTAATGGGTTGTGAGCGTGGAACTTCAAAAAAATAATCGGGGATATCATCTGCCATTTCTATACATACATTGAGATAACCCGGATAGTCTCCGGCAGCTTCTACGGCTTCCAGCTTGGGGAGATAATGCTCACGGTAGAATGTATCGAGGTCGGCCCCGATATATAAAAATTTATCACTACGCACCGTCGTCGCCGTATAGATAAATACAAGAATAAAAACACCCAGCGCAATACCGGCCATTTTCATTTTTTTTGTTGCGATCAAAGAAATCATCTCAATCAAAAAGTAGGCTGCCAGAATAGAAAATAAAATAACAAGGGGTGTGCGGTACCGGGCGAGGTTGCCGGCAATCAGTAAAGGTGCCATGGATACCAGGATCATCAGTGCGAGAGGAAATATTTTCTTACGAAATCGATACAATCCAAGCAACAAACCAGTTAATCCCAAGGGTGCGATCAGGAAATAACTGACAGGTAAGAATTTAAGCACAGGTGCGATCTCACGAAATAGATAATAGTTGACATTGTTCGGAATCTCATACCACATAAACATGCCATTGATTTTCTGACTATACACCCTCCAGAAACTTTTGAAATTATCGAACGTGCCAAGACATGCACCCACTGCCTGCAACATTTTACCACCTGTATCATGCCGGATTTTTGCTAACGAAGGCATATGAACAAAAAATGATTCCATAGGATAGGTCTCCTGGATATTCATCGGGATATAGGCCATGGCTCCCTGACTGGCGGTTGCCGTCATGGGGGCACCAACACTAAGGTTTCGAATGAACAATGGAGACAGAACTAACAGAAATGCACCCACATTGGCTCCGAGTGCAGGCAGTGTATTTTTAATTTCCTTACGTTGTTGCCACACAATCCAGATCCATGCGGGCAGAATAAACAAGATCAGAATGGACTGACCCAATACAGCAAATCCGGATGCCACTCCAAAAACAATGTTTCGTTTCAGTGTAGGTGATTCCAATACAAGTAAAAACAAATACAATAACAATACTGTAAAAAAGTTTGTCATTGTTGTTCGTAACAGCACCATCTCAAAAACTGTAATGGCGCCATTACATAAAACAAGCATTGCAGCGAGCACTCCGATCAATGGAGTAAACATCTTTCTGCCGATGAGATAAATCAATCCAATCGTACACGCCGCCATTAGAAATTGCCAGATGAAGACCATCCGATGTCCTTCTCCAAAAATGCCGTAAGTGATGGCCAGCATATAGGTATAAAGCGGCTCCTGGTGATACGTTTTTCCTTTATAGATATCATTGATCAGTGCACGTTTTGCATTTTCCAAACCCGCCGAGTCACGTTGTGATACATATGTATTTTCCACGTCCGGAAATTGGCGGAAATATTCTGTCGCCAGGGCTTCGTGCCAGTCATGGTACGGATGCAACATCGTATCACATACCCAATCATTTCCTTTAATGTATTTGGCCCATTCATCGAAAAATGCCATGTCGCTATTTTTCCATTTATAATAGCTGGTGATCGGGCCATTCCACGCCTGGGTGTAATACACTGCACTTATGATCAGAGATATAGAAAAGAGCAGACCCAATACTTTCCGGTGATGTTTTTCTAAAAAAGTATTGATCTGGTCAAGGTAGGTAGTGGTGCTTATGGATGGCTTCCGTTTTCGTTGAACCTTTGGTGCGGGCGTTGATTTGTTTTGTTTTGCCATTACAGTTTACGAATGTAGGATCAATTTGTAGTGCAAAAATCGCAATTGGAGCACAAATCTCCTCAATTCAAATGATAAGTTCTCCTCTGCCTAAGATCTTAGAATTGTCCCGCAGCCTGGGTAGTAACATGAATCAGATCATGGACACCCTGATGCGCAAAGCTTCTAAACAGTTTCCATATGGAGATATGGAAGCATTACGCAACGAGGAACGTAAGTCCTAAGTTACGTTAGGATTGATGCTCCTGCAAAGCCTGTACGAGATAGCGGTCAACCCGTTGTTCATACAGGTTTTGTAGTTTTTGGGCTATTGGATGGACTTGACCATTGCCCATAATTTGTTGATCAATTTTAACAACAGGTAAGACACCTTTTGTTGTTGCAGTCAGGAATGCACCAGACATAGCAGAAAGTTCATCCAGGTATATGTCCCGCTCAAGAAGCGAGATGCCATTTTCTTCACACATAGTGAATACCTGCTTACGCGTGATCCCTTTCAGCATTCCATTACGCGGAGAATGAATCACACCTTCCTTGTCGATGAAGAAAATATTACATCGCGAACATTCTGTGATCTCACCTTTCCAATGATATAATACCTCAAATGCTCCTGCCTTCTTTAATTGCGGCTGCATTTGCATTGACTGTATATAGATCGTGGTCTTGGCAGAAGGAATATCACGTTGATAAGATGATGTCAGCAGATTCACGCCTTGTTCGTACTGCATGGGATCATTAGGTGGTAACGCGTGGAGCATCATATAGATATTCTTTTGCTCAGGGATCGTATATCCATCTTCACTATATCCTCCTGTCACCACCACCCTGAATCCTGCACGATCTGCTGTATTGACACGGATCATCTGGTAAAACCATTGAAGCCATTGATCATGGCTCACACCCGTATTTAAATCAACCACATCGAGTGAATGCTGCAAACGCTTAATATGATCTTCAGCAAACACAGGAATACCATCCCACACTCTGAAAAAATCAAAAATGCCCAAGCCGCGGAGTAATCCCAGATCATATACCGGGATCAGTGCCTCATCACGATGGCGGATTTCACCGTTGATAAAAATGTTAGGATACAACATGTTCTAATAGTTACTACGTAATATTCAAATTAAAGGACCTGGTTCCATCGCACACCATCGAATATCATAACAGAACGTAATTCCGGATCAAAACATACGATACCGGTTACGGGATTGAAAATTACTTCATGTTTTACAACTGGTAGTTGCAACGCTTTACCTCCTGCGGGACTAATTTCTAATACAGACGAACTGTATTTAAAATTTTGATTGATCGCAATTCCTATTACCTGTGACGAAGGATTCATTGAAACCGGTAATGCAGTATGGACGGAGGATAATGATTGCCATTGGCTACCATTAAACACACTGATTTTTCCAATCGTACTATCATAGACCACCATGCCCTGCGCCGGAGCATCTATTGTGAGCATATTTTCGGAGGTGTGTATAGGTAATTTTAGAAACCCTTCCCCCAGACTTAGCATGTATGCATCTCCTGATGTAGCATTTGGAATGGAGACAGTTACGTTATTGTTTGGATCAGCTGGCGCTACGGTCTGAAGAATAGGTTCGTGTCTTAATTTGATCCATTGGTTTCCATTGTAAAAAACCAGTGCGAGACTATCAGATAAAAAAGCAAGTTGTCCGGGTGAAGGAATGCCTAACCCCTGCAGTGTGGTCGCGAATAATACCGGAAGCTTAAGCCCCTGCACATCAGAATGCATGAGCAGGCTTATACTTTCACCACCTGTTACAACAGGATTTGACTGGCCGGGAGTTGTAATAATTACATCTGCCATTCCGGTTGGAACCTGATCACGCATCACGATGAACTGGCTAAAGGAAGTTAACCCTGTCAGGCCTGACGTGGTAATGGAGGATGATAAAGCAGGTGTTGGAATTATATTGGTTGTAGCTACATCCGACCATACCATACCGATGGCATTTGAATTTCTTTTAAATAAATCAAAATCGATTGACGTAGCCATGTCATTACTCACTGAACCGCATTTCTTAAACGTCATAGAAGAAACGTTCGTGAAATTCTGATTTGCTCCATAGTTATTGATGATATAATAACCACCTTGCTGAATAAGATTTGCCGGCATTGTATCAGGTACGGAACGAAGATGACTTACCACAACTTTTCCATTTGGATGCGTGGAGCCGAATGAAATATCCATATCACCCCCATTGTTAAATTCTGCAAGACCCGATGCACTAATGGTCTTAATCTGACTTGTGCCGGAACCAACGGGTATATCCGATGCAATTATAGTAGCACCCGAATTCAGCATACCATCTTTCCCATTGATTTTATCAATGACAAATCCGGAATTGATCTGCTCATCAAACTGGTAGTATGCCTTAAGTGTGAGATCCGCTGAAGGCAATTTTGTGATGTGGCGCTGTAACCTGATCTCATCCTGTGATAATGCACGATTCCAGATACATACTTCATCTATATCGCCTTTAAAATTTCTGGTATCCCATCCCTGGTAACTTCCAATGCGAATTTTATTCAGTGTGACGGATTGAATTGCTGTATTGTGAGTTGCTGAATATCCATTGACATATAATGTGACTGAGGTCGGCTGGACGACCATAGCGATATAGGACCATTCACCAGCAGGAATGGTGAGATTACTGTCGTAACTCCAGGACCCTCCCGGCCAGTGATATGCCAGTGTATTATTTGCTTCGCGAAAATTAAACCCTGCGGCTGTTCCATCATTCATGATAATGCCTGTGTATTCACTTTGAATACCATCCGGTTTGATCCATGCAGATATCGTAAATGTGTTGCCCGTAAGTTGTAAATCATCCACTTTAACATAATCAGGGTGATTGGTCAGATGTAATTTGCCACCAGCTGTAGTATCCACCTTGCATTTGTTATCGATCGTGACCATATGCTGCATGACTGCTGTGTCCGTTCCATTGACATCTTGTATGATCAGCGACACATCGTATACACCTGGAATATTATAAACAACTTTTGGATTTCGCAACGTACTTGTTGCCGGTGAACCACCTGGGAAACTCCAGGACCATGTTGCATTTGTTTCACTTAATACTGACAGATCAGTGAAGTACGCTGTGTCACGATGACAAAAGAAAAAATCTTTCTGCACGGCAGGAATAGCGATCGGTTGTGAAGATTCAAAAAATGGTGTCTGCCATACCGATCGGTCTGTAGCATTTCGCAATTTACCCGCACGATACCATGTTGCCAGTTTTGCAGAATGAATCCGTGCGGGTAGTCCGGTATTAAATAATTCCCACCTTGTCATCGTCGCGTTTTTATAAAATACACTGCGCCGGGTGCCTACATAAATCCCATCGTTTGTTCCTTTCTGATAGATCATACAAGTGGGATATTCATTTCCCAACCCGATGCTGCTGATATTCATCCAGGTAGCTCCTCCATTCATGGATTTGTAAACAGTATATCCACCCATCCCTCCAGGATAATCACTATACATGGACGTACGTACAATAAAAACCTCCATGGGATCATCGGGAGAAACGGCGATGTCGTATGGCACCCAATCGTCGTTAGGGTGGTTTAAAATGGATTCAGGAGGCGTGACTTCGGTCCAGGATTCACCGGCATTATCTGATCTATAGATTCTTTTGATATCCCACCATCCGGGAAAGGTGCACGCATAGATGACATTGGGTTGTGACACACATAAATCCATGGCAGCCACATCAACACCAAAATCATGGACTTCCTCAAACGTAAATCCATTATCCCCAGTGCGGAATAATTTGGTATCTGACCCGCTATACCATGTACCATAATAATTCGGATGAAAAAGAATATCACTTGATGCCCCTGTGATGTAGGTACTGTTCGGTTGTTTATAATAATCACGAGTGACAGGATCTACAAGTCGGTTACTTTGCATGTCTTTGATATTAAACCAGCTATATACCTGTCTGTCATACCCAGGATTAACATATCCACCAACTCCATCACCTCCATCCGTACAGATCCAGCCATTGAGATAGACGCTTTCTTCTTTCAGCATGGTACCATTATGATACGCACCACCCAGCATCACATCGCCTGACCAATGTCCCTGTCCAAATCCCCAGAAATCAGTGCCAAGGATCCCAACATTCCTTCGAAGAAAATTTTCACCACGATCTTCGGAATAAAAAATACCACCATCACCGGCTAACCATAATTCGCCTGTGGTTTCCATGTAATGCAAGTCGTGAATATCAGCATGGACATATTGAGGTTTGTAAGAATGACTCCACGCTGAAGGGCACACGAATGACGATCCTTCATTCGAAGAGACCCACAGGTTAACACCACATACCCACATCGAATCTTTGTTATAGGGACTCACGGCAAAAGCGAGATCATAATAATATTGACCGCCATTATCTAAGCCCTGGTCACTCCAACCCATAAGGTTGGGATTAGAAGCGCTGGGTGGGCCGCCGGGTCCGGGACCGCAGCAGCGGAATGTCCATGAAGATCCAAGATCTGTACTCATATAAACTCCGTACAAGCCACTGCCTCCATCCGCTGATCCTGTTGCCAGTGCATATATATTGTTAGGTGCATCAGGTGTCACTGCGATTTCTGTTCGTTCCTGATGTTCTCCTAAGCCCGTATTTGGAACAGGCCAACCAATCGTCATTTGAGTAAAGGAATTACCTCCATTCAGTGACCGGTAAAATTTTGTCACCATGCCCTCTTTCCTTACCACATAGATTGTATCAGGGTTGAATGGATGAAATTCAACTTCAAGCATATCACCCGACAACATATTTGTCCAGTTGGTTCCTGAATCTGTTGACCGAAAGAGTCCTGACTGGGTTGCAGCAAAGACTCTGTTTGGTTCATCCGGATGACATCGAATATCCTGGACCTGGAGGCCTTGTGATTGGAAGCCTGCATTACCGGTAATCTGCCATGACGTACCTCCATTTGTGGATTTATAAATGCTGGATAACAAACCTGCATATACGATTGATGGATTGGTCGGATGAATTTCAAGTGCTGTTATACTCCCGGTCAACAAATCATTTGTGCAGGGTGTCCAATTCGTGCCACGATTCACACTCTTCCAGATACCTGCATTGGCCGTACCTGCGAAGAGGATATCCGGATTAGAAACAGATTGCTCAACCGTATACACATGTGCGGACCCAGGTGCATAACTCTTGCCTGCAGCATTATGGTCCCAGTCAATCGGACCGACCGGTTCCCACATGGCAGCTGTGCGTTGATTTTTTAGTTCATGATATTTTTCCAAATAAGCCGCATCACTTTCCGGATGTGATACCACTGTCCTTCCCAAACCGGACAACCATCGTTTATAATATTGGGTGTGTTCATTTTTAATAAAGGGATGTGTACGGTAATATTCCTTGTACAATTTCATCACCTCACCCGGATCAGCATTCTCCTGGTACATACGGTTGACCCATGCCGGAGCAGATTCATCCTCTCGCAGAAAATAGGAGGCTTCCTGCTGGGCGCTGGTATTTGATGAAAAAAGAAGAATAAAGAACAGTACC
>JBBREG010000126.1:0-10082 GCA_038203125.1 Chitinophagales bacterium | reverse complement strand
AGATGGTTATTCCAGTGGAGAAGACAAAGTTCTGGATATGATCCTGGGTGATTTTGAGATAAAAGTGCAATGACAAATTACATTTACACCTTATTCTGTGTAAATGACTCTTACCTCTTCCTGGCAATCCCCTTCTAATATCGCCCTTGTCAAATACTGGGGCAAACACGGAATCCAATTACCCCGGAATCCATCCCTGAGTTTTACCCTCTCGGCCTGCCGGACAGAAATGAAATTGGAGGTCACGCTGCACGCAGCCACTCCTGGTGTCACGGTGTTTTATGATGGCCAGCCCAAGCCGGCTTTCGAACCCAAAATCAAATCTTTTTTTCAACGTCTGGATGATCGGCTGCCCTGGCTAAAAACCGCCTCCGTATTCATTGATTCCATCAATACCTTTCCTCATGGCGCTGGCATAGCTTCTTCTGCCAGCGCATTAAGTGCAATGGCATTGTGTCTTGCTGATATCGACAACCAAATTTCACAACAACCTCTGGAAACAGGAATCTGGCTTCAGGATGTGTCACGCATGTCGAGACTTGGATCCGGAAGTGCATCAAGATCTGTATTCCCTGTTGCATCGGTTTGGGGGAAATCGAAAAGCGTGGCAGGGAGTAGTGACGAATATGCCATTCCGTGGCAACAAGAGATCGCACCTGTTTTTCATGATTATCAGGATACCATTTTAATCGTCAGCGCATCAGAAAAAAGTGTTTCAAGCACCATGGGACACGATATGATGAATGATCTTCCGTATGCTCCTGCACGTTACAAACAGGCAGATCAGCATCTTTCGTCACTTGTGGAAATCATGAAAACCGGAGAAGATCCCGGCTCGTTTATTTCTATCTGCGAATCAGAGGCATTGCAGCTTCATGCATTGATGATGAGCGGCCCCAATCCATTTATGTTGATGGCACCAAATACACTTGCCATTATCCAAAATGTTTGGCGTTTTAGAAAAGAGACAAACATCCCGGTGTGCTTCACGCTGGATGCAGGACCAAATGTACACCTGCTATATCCCAAATCATATCATGCAGATATTCATGCCTGGGTCAACTCAGAGCTTATATCGTTTTGTGCAGAAGGCACATATATTTCAGATCAGGCCGGTGCGGGTCCCTCCAGAATTTAAGTAACACACCCAACCATATTTTTCTGTGCTTCGTCTTTATATATATTACGTTGCCACACGAAAATTGACTTGTATGGTTTTGGCTTCTGACAAAATAATTCTCGCCCCATTTATTTTTATAGTTTTATTTTTTTCGCATTCTTTGTTTGCCCAAACAAACGGAGGAATGGATCACCAGTCTGCAGCTGGTTATCCTCCTCCTTTCGACTGGCATTCTGATGCGGGTTCCGCCGCGACGAATGTATCAAATGAAATTATTGGTGTTAGTGTTTTATATTTTAACCTTACAATAACCCTGGAATCTTTGCATTCTGCAAAAGATAAAATTCATGTTTATCCAAATCCTCTTCGGGTTGGAGATATGTTGATGGTACAATATGGAAGCGAAATCGCTGCCTCTATAATGCAGATCGTTGATTCGTCCGGAAAAATTGTTTCTACGAAATATAATGTTCCCTGTAAAGGTGGTGTTTCGGGAATGCTAACAGATGGATTAGTGCCCGGTGCATATAATATCCTGATCGATGAAAAACATTATGCACGTTTTATGATCACCAATTAATCCCCAGGCTCTCCTGAAAATTCAATCTGCATTTCTTTGAGCATGTTATACACCTGCATATCACCAAATCCATAGATCGCCTCCCTGCGCCAGAAGTCCTCATAGATTTCATAAAAATTTGTCTTCCCATGTTTTAATATTTCTACAAGCGAAAGGTGGGGACGACCGAGACCACCTTCAATCGGGTTTCGTTGAAAATGCGCCTCTATAACTTCCGGCAAAAAACGAAATGCATCTGAGCGCGAAAATGAAAGTGATCGCAATTTCTCCCGATCGTTTTTACAATAGGATTCCCATAATTGTTTGGCTAATTCAACATCTTCTGTATCAAGCCAGATGCTGTTCTGAAAACAATTCATCAATTCTTTTTCGTCCGCATTTCCAAAACCACTCCACAATTGATTGTCGGCTACAGGAAATACCCGGTACATTTCAGGTGGTGTTTTTTGACCAACATATGCTATCACAAAAAGCATATTCACCAGACAAAATAAATCATCCTCAAACCATAAATACACCTGGTCATTTGCCTCGATTTGATCCATCAGGATCCGTTGACTCAGGAACTGTTCTTCGTAGTCTGCCCGCTCCGCCTGGTAGTTTATATTAATAAAGGCTGCGCGCTCCTCCCAAAAGTCATGGGTAAATTGGGTAGAAACCGGTCCCTCTACAAACGCCTCACGGATCACTATTGGCTTCCCGTCAAGGTCCTCTGGTAATTGTGCTGCTATAGCGTCGCCATTTAATATGTGATAGATCATATTCGTATTCCTCTGTTCAAAAGTACAGGAATTTTGTGCCCTTCAGATTGAAGGGCGCCTCGGTTGCTTAGCGATTATCTGTTATTTATAGCTTTGCACCGTGAAAGGCATTATTCTCGCCGGTGGATCCGGCACCCGTCTATACCCTATTACCCGGGCGGTCTCAAAACAGCTTATTCCGGTATATGATAAGCCCATGATCTATTATCCATTATCCGTGCTCATGCTGGCCGGAATACAGGATATTCTCATTATCACCACACCGGAGGACCATGATGGGTTTGTCCGGCTGCTGGGTGATGGTAGCCAGATAGGTTGCCGGTTTCGGTTTGCAATCCAGGCGGTACCTAACGGTTTGGCCCAGGCTTTCGTTATTGGGGCTGATTTCATCGGTGATGATTCTGTCTGCCTGATCCTGGGGGATAATATTTTCTATCGCACCGAAATGCCCGCATTCCTGGCAGATTGCAATGATCCTGAAGGTGCGGTAATATTTGCGTACCCGGTCTCTGATCCAGAACGATATGGCGTAGTCTCCTTTGATGAGAATATGAAAGCCTTGGAGATCGTTGAAAAACCAGCTCAACCTAAATCCCATTACGCTGTTCCGGGTCTATACTTTTATGATAATTCAGTGATTGAGGTTGCTCGCACGCTTCAACCCTCTCCACGGGGAGAGTATGAGATTACGGATGTCAATCGGGTGTATCTCGAGCAGGGTCGATTGAATGTGAAAATATTTGGACGTGGTGCTGCCTGGCTGGATACGGGTACGTTTGACAGCCTGCATGATGCCACAGAGTTTGTGCGGATTATCGAAAAACGACAGGGGCTGAAAGTGGGGTGTATTGAAGAAGTCGCTTACCGAATGGGGTATATCACGAAAGAGCAACTTTTCGATCAGGCACAGGCTTTGTTAAAGAGTGGGTATGGCCAGTACCTGATGAAAATCATCAATAGCTGATAAATGCAAGACATCGAACCTGAGTATGTACAAGAGACTTCTCTCCGGGATTACGTCCTGAAAGGCAGGTCATATGTTCGTGAGATATTCCGGTATTGGTATGTTCCGGCCATCTTCGCTTTGCTCGTGGCGGGATACCAGTTGTATAAATACAGTCAGTATGTGCCGGTCTATCCAGCCACCATCACCTTCATGGTAGATGAGGATGAGGGCAACAGTTCCTCGGGGCTGACCGGAATGTTAAGCCAGTTTGGATTAGGTGGTATGCGCCCGGTCAGATATAATCTTGATAAAATTCTCGAGCTGAGTAAATCCCGTAAGGTCGTCCAGAGATCGCTCTTTTCCAAAATCACGATTGATGGCAAACAAGATTATCTCGCCAATCATCTGATTAAAATTTATAACCTTAATCCGGTTCCCAACGAAGAGACCAACTCAAAAGACACCTTCAGCTTTACACGCGACAGTGTTCAGGTTTTTACTCGGGAGGAGAATAGCGCCTTATCTGCTGTATATGGATTTATTATTGGCTCAAAAGAAAACCCCGAGACCGCCTTGGTTGTCACGGATTATAGTGAGGACACGAACGTCATGAGTCTTTCGGCCACGACGATCAATGAACTTCTTTCTTTCGAACTTTCCAATAAAATGTTTGAGTCCCTAAGTGATTATTACATAAGTAAGGCGATTGAAAAATCATTGAAGACGTTTAAAATTGTGAGTATGAAACGTGATTCGATACTGGGCATATTACGTTCTTCAGAATACCAGCTCGCTAATTTTGAAGACTCTAACAGGGGCTTACTCATGCGGGTAGATCAGGTGGGCAGGATTCGCCTTCAGCGAGAAGTTACCGCACTGTCCGCCATGTATGCAGAGGTATTAAAAAATACGGAAGTTGCTGATTTCAGCCTGCGCAATAAGACACCATTTATCCAGGTAATCGATGCCCCGATGGTTCCAATACAACCTGTAGAAATGTCGTTCGTAAGAAAGCTTCTGATCGGTCTGATCATAGGGAGCATCATCGGCGCTGTCCTCATTATTGGTCGCCGGATATACCTGGATCTGATGTCTGATCCCACACCATCGGCCTACGACACTGCATAATCCTGGTTGCTTCCACACAGGTTATTTATCTTTCGTGATGATGAAATCCAACCTGCCGTGCGGAGCCGTTCTGCTCTTGCTTTTTTCATATGCCTGCAGTAGTGTCAGGCCATCATATCAGAATTCACCGACACCTTCGTCTGCCATTCTATTATCTTCTACCCCGGATGAAATTTCTTATTCTGTATTCCTCTCCGGTGGAGTTTCGCTTCAACATATTTCCGGTGTGCTCACATCAATTGAAGCAAACAATACATCCAAACCTTCAGCATTGATTCTGCTTGGTGATGTCTTCTCGGGTGATGATATTTCTGAATTAGACTCGGATAAGAATACTTATGTTGCTTCTACCATCGCACGTCTTGACGGGGCATTTAAAGAATTCTATATCGTGCCCGGTGAAAAAGAATGGTCTTCTGGTAAAAAGACTGCACATACAAATATTCAGTATCTAGACAAAACTCTGAAAGATGTAAAAAAGGAAGGTCGACTGATAGAACCACGAAAGGGTTGTGGTGAGTTGGAAGTGATCGAGCTCACCTCACACGCAGTACTTGTGATGATGGATTCACAGTGGGCGATTGAATCCGGAAGTCGGAAAGGTGAACAACAACCCGGTTGTAGTATGGGGAGTGTCTTTGATCTCCGGCAGGAAATCAAAACCATCATCCAGTCTTACGCAGGCAGGCATATAATTTTTGCCATGCATCACCCGGTATATGCAGTCGGGCCCACTGCGGGAAATTATCCACTTTCATCACACCTTCTGCCCCTGCCTGTACTCGGCACCATCATCACAGGTATTAAATCTCTCGTAGCATCCGATCAGCACTTTGGACATCCTGCATATGAAGCTTTTCGCACAGCTTTCCAGACCGCGATCGATGGTTGTAAAAATTGTACCGTGATCAGTGGTCACGAAAAAAGTCTACAGTATTTCGAGGAAGAAGGAAAACACTTTTTAGTGGCGGGCAGTGGAGAAGATATTACACACGCACGAAGAGGTGTTGAAGCTGACTTCTCGTTTATGAGCAAAGGTTTTGTGCGTGCTGATATTCTAACAAGTGGCGGCATCAACTATTTCTTTTATGCTGTTGATGGAAACGGAGCGTCTACTGTCGTCTGGTCCTTATCGCTTCCTTCACCTGTGGCAGCTCCTTCGCTGCAGGATGATGTCAACAACAATATAATAGTATCCGGAGACAGCATTCGTGTTCGGGCGTCAGATAAATATGAGATTAAAAATTTTCTGCGGGGCGATTTTTACCGTGCTGCATGGAGCAAAGAAATTGACATCCCTATCCTAAGGCTGGATGATTATGACGGTGGCCTGAAACCGGTGCAACTGGGTGGAGGAAATCAGACCCGATCGATGCGTCTGGAAAATAAAGATGGAAAACAATATGTGTTGCGGTCGATCGATAAGAAAGTAACTGCGGTATTACCCCCTGAACTGCGCGGCACCTTTGCTGAGAATGTGGTGCAGGATGGAATTGCCGCTTCTCATCCGTATGCAGCTCTGGTGGTGCCTCGGCTTGCTAAAGCTGCTGGCGTATTTTACACAAAGCCCTCCGTCGTCTATGTGCCGCACCAGCAAGCTCTTGGCATCTATGATTCAGATATAGGGGGCGGTATTTATCTCTTCGAAGATCGTCCGGGTGGCAATACATCCACTATAGATAATTTCGGTAACACTAAGGAAACATACAGTACGCTGGATGTCATCGATCAGGTTGCCGAATCACACAAGCATAAAGTAGACCAGCGGGCAGCACTTAGGGCGCGCTTGTTTGATTTGTGGCTCGGTGACTGGGACCGTCATGATGATCAGTTTCGTTGGGCATCGTTCAAAGAAAATGGAATTACGACCTATAAGCCAATACCGCGGGACCGCGACCAGATCTTTTTTAATAATAATGGCACGCTTGATTACATTGCCAGCAGACCTTATTTTAGTCCGGCGCTCCGCAGGTTTGATGATGAGATTGATTTTCTTCCCGGCCTTATGTGGGCAGGTAAATATTTTGACAGGACATTTCTGCATAGCCTGGCAAGAGAAGATTTTATCAGCATGGCCCGTGAGTTACAATCTTCCCTGACGGATAATGTGATACAGGTTGCATTTACAGACTGGCCCCGAGAGATAGATGTGTTAGAAGGAAGCCGTATTCGTAATTCGCTGCAGGTGCGCCGCGGGGACCTGGTGGAATATGCAGAAGAGTTTTATGAATACCTGTCACGTGAGGTTACGGTTCCTGCATCTAATGATCCTGACCGGATTACAATTACAGCAATCAATAATGATGAGTTGCTGGTCACTGTGAACAGGTGGTCTGATGATATATCATATCCCTTTTATAAACGAATCGTGCAGGATGACGAAACAAAAGAGCTTCGCATTTTTGGATTGGATAAGCGTGACACCATTCACATTACGGGTGAAGGAAATTCCAAAATGAAAATACGGGTTGTGGGGGGTGGCGGAGAAGATGAGCTCATAAATGATTCTCGACACCTTCAGGTTATTGCTTATGATGATGAGGATGGTATGATCCTCTCCGGGAAAAATATTTCAGCTCATCTCAATGACAAGCCCTTTAATAATTCTTATGACCGGACCGACTGGAAACTCAACAAAACCATTCATTTTCCACTTCCGGCGTATTACACGGATGAAGGTTTTGGGTTTACATACAATCTTTGGTCCACACGATATGGATTCCGTTCTGATCCGTTTCAATCAAATCATACGGTGGCGCTGTCTTATTTTTTCAATACGGGTGCATTCATAGGTCATTACAATGGATTGTGGCCTCACGCACTCGGAGAGTTTGATTTTGGTTTCGATGCCTATTTCACAGGCCCTACGTTTACACAATATTTTTATGGGCTTGGGAATACATATATCAATTACGGCGAAAAGTCTAAATACCACATCGTCAAGGGAACACAAATACGACTCGCGCCTTCTATTGAAAAACACTTTGGTTTTGGAAGTACGTTATACCTCCGGCCCCAATACCAGCTTCTGAACCTGGAAGACGGTCACGAAGACCCGCGATTTGTTTACACACAAGATTCAGGACTCGGACCGGATGATTTTGGGCAGCGTCAATATCTGGGTATACGTGCCGGCTATTCTTTCGTGCGATTGGACAATCCGGGATTTCCAACACGAGGCGGAGAAGTGGGTGTAAGTGTCGGAGGAAGAACTTCCCTGGTAGAAACTGACATCTCACATAGCCTTCTATCTGCTGAAGGTTCTCTTTATATTCCTTTTAACGTGACCGGTTCGGTTGTTTTAGCGACACACATACAGGCTGATCAAATAATTGGCGACTATGAGTTTTTTCATGCACTTGCGCTGGGGGGGGCGGATAAACTGCGCGGTTTTAAGCAAGATCGGTTTGGAGGAGATGCGAGATTTTTACACGCGACAGATCTACGATTTAGAGTTTTTCAAAGTCGGGGTATGATCCCTTTTAGTCTGGGTGTGTATGGTTCTGTCGACTATGGACGTGTCTGGTATGATGGGGATGATGCAGATGATGATACGTGGCACACATCTTTTGGGGGAGGTATATACCTTGTGCCACTCGGACTCACGGCTTTTAGACTTGGCTATATGGTCGGTGAGGATGACCGGCAAATCAACCTAGGAGGTGCGCTCCGTTTTTAATTGGGGTTTTTAAGGCAATCCTGAATGATCGTGTCAAGCATCTGGCCAATCGTCCATCCATACGCTCTTGCCTGTTGCGGTATGATAGATGCCTCAGACATTCCCGGAGTGGTGTTGGCTTCCAGCAAATGAAATATTCCATTCTCGAGAATGTAATCAAACCGGACCATACCTCTGCATCCCAGTATTTTATATAATAGCAATGAGCGTTGCTGACATTGTTCTGTAAGTATTGCATCTAATGCTGCCGGTGTGATCTCTTCACTTTCCCCTTCATATTTCGCAGCGAAATCAAAAAACTCTCCTTTGGGTATAATCTCCGTGACAGGAAAAACATGATGGGTGGACCCATCCCTGATGACACCATTCGAATATTCTGATCCCTGCAAGGCTCGTTCGATCATCACTTCATGATCATATTCAAGTGCATGAGAAATGGCTGCCTCGAGTGCGGCCCATGATTTTACTTTGGTGACACCATAACTGGATCCATTATTATTCGGCTTTACGAAAAGGGGTGGATGAATATTCTTTGCTTCTACTTCGTGATGCGTAACCTGTGATGTAATGATCATGCTTTCTGCCATGGGTATATTATATAGTCTCAGATGATCCTTACACATTTGTTTGTTGAAGGTCAATGAGCTTGATAATACACCACATGAGCTGTGTGGAATCCCCATCATCTCAAAATAGCCCTGGAGCTTACCATCCTCAGCTGGTGAGCCATGCACGATGATAAATGCAAAATCAAATTTGATGATTTCATTATTGGGCATCACCATTCCAAATTGATTGAGATCAACACTTGCTCCCGAATGTGCATCTTTCCATCCATCCGGTGTAATGTCTATTGTATATACAACATACTTGTCCTTTGGGAGATGTGTAGCTATGGTCTTTGCGCTCTTTAATGATACACTCCTTTCTGCTGAAGGACCGCCTGCGATAACTGCAACTTTTATCATGGTTTTCCCGAGTATTTATACTATTTCCTGTCTCAAATCTACAATTCTGGAAGTTTTATTACAGATACTTGAGTTCTTATAACAATCACTTGGAATTGTGTAATGCGAGCGGGTGTGCGTCAATCTATTTTTGAGTCATCGGAAACACAAACGATTGTCGCGGAAAAGTTCAGCGACCCGGAGCTAAAAAACCGGATCATTTTGACATCCTGCCCGTCGCAAAAAAAAGACAAACTATAATCCCCAGTGGATGAAGCTTACTAGGTTAAGGTTTTCCACTAACAATATTCATGGTTTTCAATTATAAATGAAAACACATGGTTTTTGTAAAACATTGATTTATAGATTTCTACATTAATTTGCATTGACATTGAAGTTAATTTTGCGTTAATTGAGGGTGGTTTGTTTAACCATTATTGTGCCTTGTTGAAGTTTCCTATAGCTTTGAATTAGATTAACTCAAACAAAAACCTTACATCATGTCCACTTCAGATTTTAATCAGCAACTGTCAAGCCTAAGCGTACCTCTGCACACGTTTGCGTACAAACTGACTAAAAATAGCGAAGAAGCTAAAGACCTCTATCAGGAAACTGCGTTCAGGGCCATTAGCAATGTTGATAAATTCATCCCTGGCACGAACCTGAAAGCATGGTTGCTGACGATAATGAAAAACATCTTCATCAACAACTATCGCAAAAACGTAAAGACTCGTACAATCATCGATTCTACAGACAACATGTACTATATCAATAGCGGAACCTCCGCCATTCATAATAGTGCTGAGTCTAACATTATGATGAATGAGCTCACCGGGATGGTAGACGGACTTGATGATTCATTGAGGGTGCCTTTCGAAATGCACTACCTCGGTCATAAATACCAGGAAATTGCAGAAGCAT
>JBBREG010000125.1:0-10248 GCA_038203125.1 Chitinophagales bacterium | reverse complement strand
TAGTAATACACTGAACTGGAAGGTGAGTTTTGGTAGACATCCGAATGCGCAGATGACGGTGTTGCAGGGGAGTGAGTTGCGGGTGAGGGGGTGAGATGTAAAAATGTTTAGACCCTAGTCCTGCACAATTAATTTCTGTATTGATTTATTACCAGCTACATGATATCCGACCAGGTAAAGACCTGGCCTCAAAAAGGAAATATCAATATTATTTGATTTAGACAAATTGTGGAATTTATGAAGAAGTATACCCTCGGCAGAATAAATACATACGCTTTCTATTTTCTTTTCAGTTGCGAATTGAATTGATGTATTTGCAGGATTTGGGTAGATAAGGATATCAGCTTTATAGTGTGAGGTAGTAGGATCTTTTACTGAAGTAATTCCTTGCCCTGTGATATGTAACATAAATATATCATTCCTGCTACAACCATCTATTGTACTACCGGATACATGTATCTGATAACTTGTTTTCACATCAGGATCCACATCCTCGGCAAGTACCAACAAAGAATCGGAAATAGTAAAATATTGATTGTCCGGACCAAAGGAATCATCTACAAAATCATAGAATATGGAAAACGTATCCGGGATTTCGTTCACTGTCTGGATTTCGGCAACAACACTTCCAGCTACAGCATTTTCATCGATAGAATCCTGTGTCAGGAAGGTGCTGGTCAGATTATAATTTGTATTAAAAATGAAAGGATCATCCTCATTTCCGATAATTCCATTCTCCAGAAATGGAAGCGATTGTTGAGCATCATAAATGGTATCCAGTGATGCATCATAAATCTTAAAGGAGATTTCATTGCTATTGAAATCATTATCGTAAATGATCATGTAGGCAAATTTTCTACCCCCGATATCTGTATTCAGCACCTGCACGCCCCTGATCTCCCCGTTGACGAACGCACCAACAATGTCGTTTTCATCTGTACTCTCTACACAATGAACCATCACCACACCAGTCACTGTCATTGTAAATTCAAAATCGGAAGGAATAACCGACCAGTCCGGCTGCGCAGAAATGATCGGCAAACGGATCAGGAAATAAAAGGCTAAGAAGAGATAATGATAATGACGCATTGGAAATCTTTTTTAATAATGCAAAAAACGGGTTAAAAATACATGACCTTAATCAGCAGAGCATTTTTAATCCCGTTTTTCACATGTACTGGTTATTTAATCAAAAGTCAAACGACCGCCACTCAGGAATGTCACTTTGATTTAATCATTTTCAGGCTCTCGTGTTTACCATTGGTATATAATTCTATCGTATAGAGGCCCGATGCCAATGCATATTTGTAAAGCTCAATCTGCTCATGGTTCCATCCTTTCTGCAAGGAAATCTTTGCACTATACACGATCTGACCAAACATATTTGACAAACGGATAGTAGCATGTTCATCCTGTTGATCAGCGAGGTAATCAATGGAAAAAGATTCTGTGAATAGGGTAGGAAACGCCGTGAACGTGCTTTCCCTAGCAGCTTCTACAGGATTGATCTGAAGACATACCTCATCCGAAATATTGATCATGAACGGATCATCCAAATTTCCAAAATGATGGTTTGTTTCAAAGAGGAAAGTTTGACTTAAATCTATTTCAGTTCCATTACCGAGGTTCAACAAACGGATGTCAAAGTTATCACCGTCATTACCGGCCACAGTAAGGTAACTTACTTTCTGATCATTCAGCATTTCGATGTTTGCCTTACCCCTTGTCTTGCCGGCTTTATCAAAAATACCAATGGCGTAATGATTATCCTCCAGGGTTTCGCCACACTCACTATGTATGGATCCAAGTATCGTCATGTTCGTGTTATAGGTCTCATGTTTTACCAACCATTTTCCTGCCATGGGTGAATCTGAAGCATGATTTATCATCACAGAAGCCTCTTCTTCGGATCCGCCGGCAAGACTGTTGTTGAACATTCCCGCCACGGGATAAGTGAATGTATTGGTTCCAATAGATTTAAACATATACCCCTCACCAGGCTTCATCACTTTCAGACTTCCTATCCATGCGGCCAGTGTAGCATCATAGATGGCAAACTGGGTCTTGCTCTTGATGACATCGCCACCATGCGCGTTGAGATTACCCAGGGCCTGCGATAAAGACATGGTGCGTATCGATATAAAACCAATCCAGTTCCAGTTATTTGCAAGGACGATTGGCTTGGTTGTTGGATCTACGATCGTGCCTTTCTCAGTAAGTGTGCCAGGTAAAGCTGTATAAACTTTATACAACCACTCAGGCTTAATACCATTACCGGTATTGGATAGCGTTCCATTGTACTGCCCTGAATTTCCATTATAATTACTGACTGCGGTCAAAGCTTTGATCTGGTCACCATTTGTATGAGTGAAGGAGGCAAGTATTCCTGTGACATTGAGTGGGTTGTCCTGCAGGATAGGCCATCCTACCCAATTCCATCCGGAATTAAGATTCAAATTAAATGATACTTTGTTGCTCGTCGTGAAAACTTGTGGGCTTGCAATGGTACCTAGTACATTATTAGAAACGAATGTCAGGTTTGAAGGAGCTACATCAGAGAATATGGTCCCGGAACTGGCGTCCCAAATTCTGAATTCAAGTGCTTCTCCGGATGCTGTGTTGCTGTAGACATCGAGGAACGCAAGATAGATATCCAATTGAGGGACATATTCCAGGTGAGCTACGCCTCTGACCTGTTGTCCCACCATAGCCACAATCATGTCCTCTGCATCTGTGGAGACCACATTGTTGATCTTCAGCCTCGCAACAATTCCCATGAAGTTTTCGAAAAGAGCCGGAGTCACCTTCCAATCAGGTTCAGTAGCTCTGACCTTGAGATTGATGGTCATTCGTTCCGGAAAATTGAAATCCGTCAGCAGGCTGATATCATTTGTATAATCACCAATATTAATATCTGGATTCACCGTAAAGGAAATAATCATCGAGCTATTTGGATTGATGGTACCCGATTTTGGTGTGACCGTGAGCCATGCAGGAATATCGAGTATATCAAATTCTTTAGCCGCGCCACCCTTGTTAACTATATATGTCGTAAACGACAATGATGCGCCTCTTATCATTGAAAAATCAAGTACGTCATCCTGCCATACGACCTGGTTTTTATCCACATATGCTATCCAGGTTACCGGCGATTCCATCACATTTCCATGCAGATCTTTTAAGCCCCGTACGGTTACATCCAATGTGACGTTTTCTATGATCTCGGGCGATGTGGTTGGTGTCAGAATAATCTGATCATTGTTGATAGAGTACGAGAAATTAATTGCTTGTACAGGCCTTTGAAGCTTGATCTTTGGAGTCAGATTGCTTAATGCTACTCCACCTGTTGCAACTACAGGATGGTTTACTCCATTGATTTGTTCATTAAAGCCCGGAGTAAGAAGCGGAATACCTGTAGGATCAAGTTGGTAATTTTCAAACGGTATATATAGCTCCAATCCGAGTTCATCTGAGTTCATCCTGTTCTGTTTGTCTCTTCTCACCTGCTCAAGTTTGCGTGCCGTATTCCACAATCTGAATTCGTCCATTTTTCCGGTGAAAAATTTGTTAATGGTTTCAAGGTTACCCACAGTATAGCCTCTGGCACCGAGATACATATGACTGCCACCTAATTGTTTAAATGGTAGTGCCTGTGTAGAATTTTGAAGATCTCCATCTATGTAGGATGTCAGATTTCCTGCTCTTTGGAAGACAAGTGCAAAATGGTGCCATTGACCGTCAAAAAAGTTTGTGGTCGAAGCCTGAAAATCAATCCCGTTGTGCTTCACGTGGATAAAGCCCGATACATCTTTATCAATATTCCAGGATAAAAGCGAATCAGCTTCAGTACCAGTACCAGTGCCATTAGAAAATAAAGTAGCAGCACCTGGTTGGGAAGAATTAAACCAAAACTCAAGTGTAAAATCCATTCCGGAAGTGATATTCACATCACCTGTCGTCACCTTGAGATAATCATCGACGCCGTCAAATGAAGCTGAACTTCCATTCGGGTTGATCTGCCATGCAGCTCCTTCAATCGTAGCATCTCTTCTCCGTATGTGTTCTTCGGCAATGATGCCATCCGCTTCATCCATTCGCCAGTTGTAAAGTAAACCAAGTTCACTACCACTCAACAGTAACGTCTTATACAATGAAAACTGACTTGCCGTCCTGGCAGTATTCCAGATTCTCAGTTCATGAAAGTTCCCTGAAAAGAAATTACTGTTATTGACTGTATTTTTTCCGATAGCTAAAATTCCGGATCCAACATAGTCCGGATATATGGCCGTATTACCCGTGTTTGAAATATACGTAGTGGTATTGCCATCTGCAATAAAGAGCTCAGCTTTCTCCAATTCATAATCATAGCTCACCGCAAAATATGTCCATACGTTTGCTGCAATAGTATTTGCAGAAGCAACCTCCTGATCGTTGATTCTAAAAACGAATTTATTGGCCGCATTGAAGCCGATAAAAATCCGTTCGTTCGCATCTGTACCCTGACTAATGATGGCTTGTTCACCGGATCCGGTTCGTAAAGCAGAAAATTCAATCGTAAAATCGCGGCGCTCGAGCGGAACACCCCCTGTCACTTCCACATAGTCGTTGATACCGTCGAAGAATAGTGATGTACTGTGTTTCACCTCAGTCCCATTGGTAACGCCACGGATATCAAAATTAAATGTGGGATTGATCGCTCCCGGATAAATAGGCTCATTAAATTTTATCGAAATCTCATCATTGGGTGAAAGAATACCATCGGCTGGCGTTGGATTGCCAAACAGGTGTGGATTAATCCGGTCGATAACTCCTGAATGTGTGACAGAAGTATTATCAGCGAAGGTGCATTGTGATAATATTCTCAGATCATAATCACCATCCGGCAATTGTGCCACATCCCAATTATAAAGTGTAAAGGGTGTCGCGGTAGGGATGGGTTCAAGTTGAGGATCATTCATGCCGGCAGTGTCTTTCAGAAAAGTTTGAAGACCGATCCAGTTTGGCTGATCCGAAGGTTTATAATCAACGCGCAGAAATTCCAGATCCGGTAAATTGATATTGTAATCAACAATGGCCACCGGCATGGTATCATTAAATGAATTATTGAGAACCCATTTGTCTTCTGGATTCGCCAATTCCACTTTAGAGCAGGTCGGCAGAAAATGTGCAGATAAATAAATGGAGTCTCCCAAGTCAGTAGTGAATCCAGATCCTGCCGCATATTGACATTGTGAAGTGAAGACGACAAGTATGTTATCATAATCATACACTGCACCAGGACCCTTTTCGATGGTCAGGACTTTATTTATTGCGGTACCTCCGGGTATTTCTACAACCTGGAAGGGAAATCCATCAATTCGGACGATGGCGCCAAAAGGATTGCTAGAAGAAATGACCCTGATATTATATGCTTCAGTATAGTTTAAGGCTGATTCATTGCCAAGTGTAAGATTGAACACAGCCGGTTCGTCAGCAGGTACATTCGTAAGAATAGTTTGACTGGCAGCAATGGTTGGCTTTTCAATTTGAAGTGTGGCAGGGCTGATGACTGTACCTGGTTTATAATACGATGTCACCACTGCAGGTTCGTATGGACATGAAGTGGCACTTCCTGCTTTGGTTTTAAACACAGGTCCCCAACCTAACATGGATGGAAATACATCAACAGAAAGCAAGTCCCCGGCATTGACCCCAAGCGAATAACTCACCTTTTCAGATTCTTCTGATTCTTCGGCCCAATTTCTACCGCTTGAAAAAGCAAGGTTAATTCCTTTTGTAAATGCAAAACCGGTCGCACTGACTTTCGCTCCGATCTCCTGTTTAATTTCAGCCTTCATTCCGAACTCAACTTCACGTTCAAAAGAAGAAGCTGATTCATGGCCCATGGATTCTTCAATCGTTACTCCTCCGCCCAGCGTATAATTAGCAGGAGAATTTACCTGTTGGAATTTATCAAGTATCCTTTGTCTCTTTTGTTGATAGATATCAAAAGATTCTGCTAACTCTGCAAGTCCAATGTTCGTTGTGGTGGTTACTGCAAATATTGCATAGCCAAGAAAAGATGATCCCGGTACAGCGAAGTTGATCAATGTATAAACACCGACTGTAGCTTCAAGCCCTGCACCCACGACAAGCGTATAATACCCACCGATCACATCCGCATATTCAGTGTAGAGATCATCCAGTTCTTTTTCTTTCAGACTATCGATGACAGCCTGATTGCCGACATTCACTTTTTCCCACTCATTAAGGCGCATGGCCTCTTCCCATTTGCTGATCTGGTAGTTGACAGTCCTGACTGAATCCCCTGTCAATGAATCCTGGAGACCAACAGCATTATATCTATAACTTGGACCAGCTAAATCCTGATATTCACTGGTCGTGGGAGAGGGTGTAGAAACAAGTGGTCCAAAAACAGGATCATCATTATTTTTTCCATAATTGTCATCATGAATAGGCAGAACGTTCGAATATTTGGGATTGGACTGTAACATGACATTGCGCAAATGAATCAGGTTGGGGATGATCAGGTATTTGATATTATATTCTGTAAACTTAAAATGCGTTTCATAACCTCCCGGCACAACTGAAAGCCCATATCTTTTTCCAAATGAAAATCCAGTTCCCATACCTGCAGCATCAGGGTCGCCTAATGGTTCAATATCATCCAGTAGATTATTTGGAATAATGACGAGCTCTTCGGAAATACCAAACTCGACATTTTTTGATTTTCCGATATATACATCACTATCTGCACCTGTCGGATAAACTGAATCATCACTGGTCTTCACAGATTTCGTAGCGGTTGTTTTCAGAGATTGGCTTCCATTATTACCTCCGCCGATCTGTGCAGAAAAACCTGCAGTAAGGTCATTTTTGGTTTCTGCAGGAGTTGCCACGCCCACACCGGTGATCACTGATGTACCTACTTTCAATTCATCAGAAGTAGTTGCTTCCGTTTCAAATTTCCAACCCCATTTGGTCGCTTCAGATTTGGTCGTACCTACTTCCCAACTGGCAGAGCTACCACTTCCCGGAGGATCTCTCAGGACATACTCAGGGACTTGTGGTCCTTCAGTCACAAATTGCTGACCTTTTGATTGCGTACCCAGCATATAACCTCTATACACAGCATCTCCACCAAACGGGATGTTACCTGAAGTAACAGGTAACCAGGGAATGGCCTGTCCGTTGCTGGTGATCAAATTAATTTCAAGCTTGCGGGTATAACTATAGTCCGGTATGGACGTATTTGGTATCAAATTCGGATATCCTGCTTTAAAGGAGTAGATCAACGATTTGAGCGTATCAGGGTTATTGACATCTTTCATCTCAACCTTGATTTCAGGTATGTTCGTCAGTGAACTTTCAAGCGCAAGTTCATTATTGACATGCAGGATACCATCCGTCGTGGGTACACTATCCATGGCAATACCATTGTCGAGATTGATATACAATTCAAACACCTTAATCAGGCAACGATACAAATGCGCATCACTTTGCTGGTGGAATACCGGCCATCTCAATGGATGCGTGCGCAAATTGCGCCGGATGGTATCATTTGTCATGACATTATAAAACTGGTAGATTGAATCACCAATAAATGGTGACACACCATCCTTGTCAAAAACAGCAATTTTAGGATTGACTCTTAATACATAATCCAGCCTGTAATGGAACTGAATAGAATCAACATCAACTACAACACCGCTTGTATTGAATGTCGTATCATAATTGGTTTGGAGATTCGGTGTCATTGAATAATCCAACTGATTCAGTACGCCAAAATCCAATGAAGGATTACTTGGAATATCAACCGTTGGAATATATTTCAATGGTGGTACATACACGATGAATTCTCCTGATGTATCGACTGTCGTGAAGATGTGTGTTGAGCAGCCGCCACCTTGTAACGAGGTGAGGCTGATGGCTGCCTGGCCAATGTTATTTTTTGACCTTCCCAATCCTGGAATTTTATTGGCTTCCCGCAAACCACCGACGACGCGACCGACCACTTTCACAAGTGTTGAGTCTACAAAATTAATTCCCGCCCGATCTTCCTGAAAATCGTATTTACCAGTTGCTGGAAAACGACCGACGGAATAGACGTGTCCATCCTGTTCAGCTGTCAGTGAATGTTCACCGATGGGAACCCGTATTTGGAACAAACCTGCTGCATCCGTTTTAGCAGGCACACCTTCGACGATGACGATCTGGCCATCTATTTTAATCAGGGCATCCTTTACGCCGCAAGTTGTATTTTTAAAATTGACCGACCCTGTAACTATAAAAGAAGATTTATCCAGGAAATCGATACCTACCTGCACAGCCGAGCCATCACCTAAATACAAAGCCTTGGTAGATGGATCGAATTCATGTACGAGATAACTTGGTGTGAGCACAAATACTTCTCCGCCATTATGGTAAGGAACATTTAAAACATAATTACCCAGGTTGTCGGTATAGGCTGCCGCACCCAGTTGGGATGGTGTCGGTATGGAAGGAGACCATTGTATATTTCCCTGGAAAGATGCATGGTTTCTGTTATAAATCAGTCCCGCTTTTGAAATATCATACGCATTCGATCCTACGCCTTCATTCATCCGGATATATACTTTTAATCCAGACTCGCTGCCTATCATTATGCGTGTATAATCATTTGTCATTTGGAATGCTGATTTCCCGATATTCCATATGCGAAGTTCGTCAAGGTTGCCATTGAACCCAAGACCGACGACTATATTGGAAGCATTGTCCAATACGTCAACACCTGAAGGAAATACAGATAGCGCACTTTGACTTATTTTCTTACTACCATTGACAAAAATTTGCAGGCTGTCGTTGCTGACCTGTGCTGCTATGTGGCTGTAGTTATTCAGCAGCAGGTTTGTTGCCGAAATAGTAACAGTAGCTATTTCTGAAACACTCTTATAAACCGAAAATCTATATTCATTTGATGATTGAATATAGGTAAGACTATAGCTTCCTGCTTTCTCCACCACAGTGAAATTAGCAGCGTATGAAGTTGGTTTAACCCATGCTTCAAGTAATAGACCGTTATTGACATCCAGGGTAGTGGCATCCGTAATCAACAGATGCTGCGCACCATTTAACAACAGACTATTTCCAAAAATACCTGATGTGCTTTCAGCTGTGATCCGTACACCTGCAACTGCAATTCCACCTCCATAACTCACATTCCCGGTGACAACACCGAACGGACTTCTGAACCCGATAGATGAAGCAACATTGGAATAAATTGTTGTATGCTCACATTGCGATTCGGCCACGATAAAATACTGGTACAACAGGCCGGCTTCCACATAGGTGTCAATGAAAAAATTACTCCCGGCATTTAAAGTTTCAACGACGGTAGAATCTTCACTGCTCCCCATCTGTTTTCTGTAGATCTTAAAAGCATCTATAAAATTGGAATTGCTCTGTACGGTCCAGCTTATCTCTACCCGGTTGGAAAAATATCCTTTAGAGGCTATAAGGGAAGTTGATGGAATAAATGTATTTGAAAGATCAGGGACTAATCTAATCCTGACTATGGAGTCACACAAGATTCCAGTTGGATTGCAGTCATTAAACGACCTCAGCCGGTATTCATACGTTTGACATTGAATCAACGACTCATCGAAGTAGCCAAGAGAATCCTTATGGATATCAAAGAAGGATGAACCTCCTCCTCCCAGGAGGCTCCTTTCTATTTCAAATCTTGTCACTCGTGCTGTCGCCGGCCAGGTAAGCCGGATCCCTTCACCTGGTATGATCTGAGCGTTCAGATCTGACGGCTTAGCCGGGCCCAGTGGAGAAACACCTGTTACTTGTGGAGAGTTAGTGCTGTATCCGCAATCATTTTTTGCCTGGATCGTGTAATTATAATTCGTACCTCTAACTCTATCAACATCAATAAAACTTCGAAGATTGCCACCGACATCAGGCATGTCAACACCATTTCTTTTAACCCTGAAATTTAAAGGACTGGCTTCATTCCATTCCCACGTCAGCAGGATGGTTCCATCACATCTGCCATCTGAAGCGACGAAATTGGGTGGATACGGAGGTACGTTTTTTCTAGTTCCATTATCTGCTGCAGAATATCCACCATAATTCTTATAGCCATTCATCAATTTATAAAATCTTACGCGATAACCATACGTTGTTCCGGCAGTGCCTGTTGCATCAGTTGTCGTCAAACTTGAAGCAGCTACTTCTTTGAGGAATACTGAATTTCTTTCTATT
>JBBREG010000124.1:0-10273 GCA_038203125.1 Chitinophagales bacterium | reverse complement strand
CCAGATATTCTGGATGCAGGTTGATACATTTCCACACAGATCTGTAGCGGACCAGGTACGTTTTAAGATACCTGTGCCATTACATCCGATCAATCCGGAGATGTTGTCTGAAAAAGAGATCACCAGTGATCCTACAGGAGTGCAGTTGTCCGTTGCACTTGCGGCGCCTGTAGCATCAGGAGTTCTTGGTGATTCGCAGCTGATTGTAGCCGGGGGTGGACATAAAAGGGTTGGTTTTAGCAGATCGGTAACCGTAATTGTTTGGCTACACGTGGAGCTATTGCCGCAAGCGTCCGATACTTTCCAGGTTCTGCGGATCGTACCGGTCCCATTGCATCCGGGTGGGACAATATTGACATCTGTATAGGTCGCCTGCATATTGGCAGTCGGCGTGCAGTTGTCCGTCACTGTAGGTTGCCCTGTGACAGCAGGAAGTACACCTGCTGCACAATCAACCGTAATATTTTGAGGACAGGTTATTGTTGGACGAACGAGGTCTTTAATAACAATAATCTGCACGCAGGTGATTACATTACTACAGGCATCTATTGCTGACCATTTCCGTTCGATAAATCCGGTGCCATTACATCCAAGATTTCCGAGTACAGTATCTGTGTAACCGACGAATGCTGACCCGCAAAGGTCAGTGGCTGTGGCGGTGCCGGTGACGGCTGGAAGGATGGAAGATTCACAAGAGACTGTAATGTTGGCAGGACAAGTAAGTGTTGGAGGGGTCACATCCTTTACGGTGATGAATTGAGTGCCGAAAGAAAAGTTCTGACAGGCATCTATTGCTGTCCATGTGCGGACAATGCTGCCCGTTCCGTTACAACCAGAGAGTCCGAGGACATTATCTGAGTAAGCAATTTGAAGATTGGCGGTTGGAGTACAGTTATCTGTTGCGGTTGCTAATCCGGTATGACTGGTAGCAGTACTTTCCTCGCATGAGATCGTAACAGAAGCTGGAACCGTAAGAATTGGCTTCTTGGTGTCATTGATTACAATCGTTTGTATACACTGTGCAACGTTGCCGCACATATCCACAGCTTTCCAGTGGCGTGTGAAGGAACCTGTGCCGTTGCATTGGCCGAGGTTGTCAGTATGATCATTATAGGTAATGGTGATTAGGTTGGCAGGTGTGCAATCGTCTGTGGCGATAGCAAAGCCCAGGGCAGCGACTGAGGTATCTGCTTCACAGGAGATGACGACAAAGGATGGACACGTAAGCGTCGGCGATGTTCTGTCTTCGATTACAATGTTTTGGGTACAGGACGCTGAGAACCCGCAAAGGTCTGTAGCTGTCCAGGTGCGGCGGAGTACGCCGGTGCCCATGCATCCATTGAGGAGCGTTGTGTTATCCTGGTATGTCACGTTGACAAATGGCGATGAACCGCAGGTAGTTACTGCGGTTGCTAAGCCTGTCACCGAGGGTTCGGGATCAACGCTACACGATATAGTTAAGGTAGACGGGCAGGTGATAGTGACCTGGGCCGTAGTGACCATAATTGGGAGGAAGGCCAGCCATACGGATAGTATGAATCCCCACCATCTCCTTTCGGAGGAGCCCTGAGGACTGGCACCTGGGTACGTAAATAGATTCTTCATGTTTGATCCTGTTGCTGCACGACGGTAAGCTGCCGGGCATAAATTTTTCCTGATAGCAAAGATGAAGCAAAACGTATGCCAGTTTTTTATAATATGTTCTTAAAAAGTCTTACATATTATCATATAATGTTGATTATAAGTATATTATACGTTAATATGGATAATCATGTGTTTTTTAGACCGTTTGATGACTTTCATTAGATTAGGGGTCAGAACCTTATAAATGATGATAATATATAATGTGATGGACGGCTAAAACAGCCGTTTGTAAGCGTAAGAAAACGGCTATAGGATGTAATATTCTGTTTATTAGGTAACTATACATTTATTAAAAAATATGTCGTTGTATGTTTAAAACATAATAATGAATTATTACTCTGTGTTTTGCATCAAAATATTTGATAAAGCGCTGATCTACTAATATTTATAAATTTAATAAATTATATATACTTAATTATTACACCTTATACTTCAATTTATACCCTTTCTGCTCTAAAATTTGATATTATGGAATTCAAACGTCAGATGTGACTTATTCTCATGTCCCATGATATTGAAAAGATGGACCTGCCCCACCCCTTGTAAAAATCTCTTCGTCACGAATGAATGAGTTCATCATACATCCAATATGATACGTGTAGATTACCCAATCGAATGCGGATCCCGGTTGATGGTGAGGTTAGAATAAACTTGTTTACAATAGAAGCTCATCGAACTCATCTCGACAGCTGTAACCGGACAAAGAAAAGTCGATCAGAAGCAATGTTTCAAATGACCCTTTATGACAAATACGGAATGGATACCAAAATGAGTTTGCCACTACCAAATTTCATCTACATCCTACCGAATCTCACGAAACCTCAATTTTTACCAATCAGTTTTATACTTTGATCAAAATATAAACACCGGGTCATAAAGTATTTCTATAATGGCTTAAAGCTTTTTATGGAACGTACATTATTTTAACTCATACCGATTTTTAAATTTGGGACGCAGTATGAGACACCAGTTTTCTAAGTTGGATACTTGAATCTGTCCTTCCTTTAAACTCTCACAATACTGCTTAAGAGTCTTAGTATAGTAATCTGCCTGCCTCAGTATATTTAAGATCAAGTAATAATTTGTAAGCATACAGGAGGGGCAATTGCCCCTCCTGCTGTGTCGGCACAGGAGAAAGTTGATCAAATGTTTCATCCCCGAGGTGAAATTTCAGAGGATCTAAAATTTAAGGTGTATCGAAATCCAAATCATGGTGAGCTTATGGTTGAATGGACTAACCCTACATCTGAATCTTCGGACATTCGGGTATTTAGTTCAACGGGACAAGTTGTTTTAATAACGACTACAGAACCTAAATCGTCATCACAAAAACTTGATCTGAGTGATCTGACACAAGAAATATATTTTCTCCAAATAATATCTGCAGATCAGGTTTTAGAAACGCAAAAATTTATTAAACTTTAATCGTATCAGCTTCAAAAATATACAGGCGACTTAGGGCGCCAGGTTTAGTAATGAGGAGAAATATTAAGTCAATGCAAATATGCTTAAGGTCTGATACATCCTCTCTGCTTACATCTTTTAATGATCATTTCCTAAACAATTCCATATACGTTTCAAATACAAAAACACGATTCCGTTTAAAGCCTGTCCGTTCCTGAAGGATATTCAATTTTTCAAAATCTTTGATAAGTGTATTAGCAGTCTGCTTAGTGACCTGCAAAGCTTCCATCACATCAGCTACAATCACTACAGGTTTTTTGTATAGATAGGTAAGGAGAATGTGACCTTTCGGAATCTTCTTGCCCAAATTTGAATTTATCTGGTCATGCAATGCCGCCCGCAATGTTATGATTTTGTTCAATGTATCAATTGCCTGTCGGGCCGTTGCAGTGATCACCGTCAGGAAAAATTTCAACCATCGTACGATGTCGCTTCTTTCTGAAACGTCGCGAAGGTTATCGTAATAATATGATCTGTTTTTTTCAATAAAATCCGAAATGTATAGAGTGGGCTTCGTCAAAATTTTTTGTTCCATTAAATAGAGTATGATCAACATTCGACCCGTACGACCATTTCCATCCAGGAAAGGATGAATGGTTTCAAATTGATAATGAGCCATTCCGATTCGAATGAGTCGCGGCACATGAATATCCTGATTTTGCAAAAACTTTTCTACGTCACTCATCAACTCAGGGACCAGGGAATGGTGAGGCGGCACAAACAACGCATCTTTCAATGTGGATCCCCCTATCCAATTTTGTGATTTTCGAAACTGCCCGGGTGTTTTATGTTCACATCTTACTCCCTGCATGAGAATCTCGTGTGTCTCCCTGATAAGTCGACCAGAAAGTGGGAGCTGCTCCAGTCTGTCTATTGCATACTGCAGTGCTTCCCTATAATTGGTTACTTCCTGCCAGTCATCCTTTTTCTCAGGCGTGATATTAGCAACCTCAAGCATCGCTTCATCCAGCGTGGTTTGAGTTCCTTCGATACGACTACTTTGCGTCGCCTCCTTTGCAATATGCAAGGGAAGAAATGAATCCACTTCCTGGACGATATTTGAATATGCATTCAATTCCCCGAGCAACAGGTTAGCTTCTTCAAGCATATCTGCCAGCTCCGGATGGCTGATCACCCATTCTTTATTGATAAATTCAGGATGAAAGTTTTTATACCCAAATTGCATGGTGTACGTTCCGGCGACAAAATTTTTCAAATCCATTTGCTGCAGATGTAGCTGATCTTAGACTATAGATATTATTAGTCAAAGTTAATCGATTTAAGTAGACTATGAAGTCTATTTTCTGTCTTTCAGGACTCCATAGTCTAGTTTATTGACTTTGATATACCTATGAAAACCCATAGTCTAAGATCAAAGCCAAAAACCTGACTCAACCAAAACTGATCAAAATCAGAGATATCTTCCACAGGCAGTTGTTGGCATCTGTGAAAGAGAAGTAAAAAATGACTTTACCTTTTTTCCCCTAAATACCCACCTCAACCGCTTATGAGGATTGATATGGGCAAGGAAGCTCAAACTATTCCAAACTCAATTCCATACTTCTCTCACTCGAACCAGTTGAAATATTTCCCCTCACTGATTCTCCCGTATCACCTCCAACAACCCACCCTCAAACGCATCATCACAGATCTGCCAAAACATAATCCCACCCAGGTTATGCAATGTTAAAGTTTGAATTTAACCAACCAAAGTGGAATCATGCTGTTTACTATTTATAACCAAACATGAACAACACATGAAATTATTAATGCTCGGCTTCCTTTTTATGAGTGGTTTTTTCTCAAATGATTCGAAGCCAAAACCAGATTGTGTAGAAGTAATTGATCCGGATTGTTTTTGCATACTAATCTATGATCCGGTATGCGGATGTAACGATGTCACATATGGAAATTCATGTGTAGCAGAATGCTCCGGGATCACAGACTACAAGAAAGGAGAATGTAAGATTAAAAAACATTAGAAAATGAATCTGCTAATGAATTCTCTATAAGATCCAGTATCAGAATTCAGTATGTCAATATTTTTGATGCTGGCTTCTCGAATTATTAAAAAGAAAATGCTTCATGTGATTATGTGAGGCATTTTCTTTTTTAAGTAAGGTCAGGCAATATAATGGTGATGTTTTCCTGGACTATTTTACTTCATGTCAATGAATAATCACTTGACACAGATTTTTTAAAGTCAGAATAAGGAAGTTAGAATAACGAATAACGAATTTTTCCTGGACCATGTTACTCGATGTCAATGTATAGTCACTTGACACAGATTTTTTAAAGTCAGAATAAGAAGGTCAGAATAACGAATAACGAATTTTAAATCCTCCATGATTTGCACCTAAGGATCCGGTATTGGGCATCCCTTATTCCAGCATTCAGCCCCGACTACTTCTTCTTCTTCTTAAAATCCCCCCGCTTCCACGCCTCAATAAACTGCTTCCATGCAAAGGCATTGAGAATCTGCGGCGTACGAATCTGACCTTCGTAATAATATTTCTGAGACTGCCGCTTGAGATACAGCGCCTGGTGTTCAGGACCGTCCGAGGGAAGATATTCGCGCAACTGGATCATCACTTTCTCAGATAAATTCTCAGCAGCGATATCTTCAAGATCATCATGCACATCCATCGCCAGGAATTCAGCATTGAAGTGATCCGGATCCGGCCAGGGATAAATGACAGCTTCAGGCAACAGAATGGTATCCTGTGTCATGATCTGAAATATGGTATACCGGTCTGTTGTCAGTGTATCCGGTACATGAAAAAATGCATCTTTATAACCCAGCACAGAAAACACAACTGTCTCCCCTGTTCGAACAACTATCGAAAAGAATCCATCGAAATCTGAGAATGTACCTCTATACGTCCCTCGTACAGAAATAGCAGCGTACGGCACACCCACCATTCCATTATTTTCTTCGGTCACTACTTTACCGGAAAACTGCACGACCCGCACATCATCATCCTGAGCATTGGCCGCAAACGGAGTAATGACCAGAACTAAGGTCGAAAAGCAGATAGCCTTCAAAACTGTAAATAAAATCACCGGTCTAAGGGTCATTGGCTAAAGGTATGTATTCAATCCTTTTTCTAACGCTCCACATGCAAAAGCTACTGGAGCGAGTTTCAATTTTAACAGCCTTTTAACCTTCATGTTGATCAGAAGGACCACAAATCGAGCGCCTGCTGCAGGACTTCTTCCATCTTATCCACATACGTAAAGCTCACCCCTTTGAGGTACTCAGGTTTGATCTGATCCACATGACGCTTATTGGAAGTCGACAGGATAATCTGACTAATGCCTGCACGTTTGGCAGCAAGCACTTTCTCTTTAATACCGCCGACAGGTAGTACTTTCCCTCGCAGGGTAATCTCCCCCGTCATTGCCAGGTGACTCTTCACCGGCTTCTTCTTAAAGGCAGAAGCAATCGATGTCAGCATGGTGATACCCGCCGATGGACCATCTTTTGGAATCGCACCTTCCGGAACATGGATGTGGATATCTGTATTTTCAAATGTTGTGGTATCAATGCCCAGACTCTCCCCATGCGCTTTTATAAAACTCAACGCAGTCGTAGCAGATTCTTTCATCACATCCCCCAGATTTCCGGTCAGTGTGAGTTTTCCTTTTCCGGGACTTAAACTGGATTCGATAAACAGGATATCTCCGCCCACTTTCGTCCAGGCGAGGCCAATCGCTACACCATTACTATGAGATTCGGTATAGAGAGTTGAGTCGTAACGCTCAGGTCCAAGTATGTCTGGTAATTGTGATTTAGAAATTACAGGATTGTAGTTATCCTCCATCGCCACATTCTTCGCAACATATCTCATGACAGAAGCAAGTCTACGATCCATGCTACGCACACCTGATTCGCGTGTGTAACTTTCCGCAATCTCTCTCAACACATCATCCTTCAGTTTGACATGAGGCGGCTTCAATCCATGCTCTTTACGCTGACGTGGGATTAAATGCTTTTTAGCTATCTCTATTTTTTCTTCGGTTGAATATCCACTAATGTTGATGATCTCCATACGGTCCAAAAGCGCAGGCTGAATGGTCTGCAGCGAATTGGCCGTAGCGATAAACATCACTTTGGATAAATCATATTCCAGCTCGAGATAATTATCATAGAATGTGGAGTTCTGCTCCGGATCCAGCACTTCTAATAAAGCTGAAGACGGATCTCCTCTAAAGTCTTTTCCTACTTTATCAATTTCATCGAGGATGAATACAGGATTTGATGCCCCGGATTTTTTTACAGACTGAATGATACGACCTGGCATCGCTCCTATATAAGTTTTACGATGTCCGCGGATCTCCGATTCATCATGCAGACCACCCAAAGACATCCGCACAAATTTTCTTTTCAGTGCACGTGCAACAGACTTACCAAGCGAAGTTTTACCAACACCCGGAGGACCTACAAGACAGATGATCGGTGCTTTCATATCCCCCTTCAGTTTCAATACGGCAAGATGTTCCAGGATCCGCTCTTTGACTTCTTCCAACCCATGATGATCTTCATCGAGGATCTTTTTCACATTTTTCAGGTCAAAATTGTCCTTCGTGAATAAATCCCATGGAAGATCCAGTAGCAATTCAAGATAACTCAATTGCAAACTATATTCCGCCACCTGCGGATTGATCCTTCGCACCTTGGCAATCTCTCGTTCAAATGTATCCTGCACAGTTTTACTCCACTTTTTCTTTTTACCACGCTCTACCATGGATCTGATCTCCGCTTCCTGTGGATTATGACCGAGTTCTTCCTGGATGGTTTTCAATTGCTGGTTCAGGAAATAATCACGCTGTTGTTTTTCGATGTCTACACGGACTTTAGAATCAATCTGACTTTTCAATTCCAGCATTTGCATTTCTGTATGCATCATTTTAAATACCTCGTTGGCGAGCGTATCTAAATCTTCAATCTCCAGCAACTCTTGTTTTTTATTATTCTCAATGCCAAGATTGGAAGAAATAAAACCCAGCAGGTGTGTATCGCTTTTGATATTGCGGATCATTACCACCGCTTCGGATGGAATATGGGGTGATAATTTGATAATCTTTTCAGCGAGATCCCGGATCGAACCGATGATCGCTTCGAATTCAATTTTTGTGTCGGGCTTTAGATAATCTTTAGCCTTGATCCGCGCTACAAGATAGGGCTCAGTTGAATCCATGGCCAGCAGGTTAAACCTTGACCGGCCCTGTAGAATCGCCGTGATAGACCCATCGGGCATTTTGAGTACTTTGAGGATGCGGGCCATGGTCCCGATCTGAAACAAATCTTCTACCTGGGGATCTTCCGTATCATCATCCTTTTGTGCCAGGACCGCAATCAGCTTATTGGTGTCATGTGCTTTGCGCACAGCCTTCATGGACTTCTCCCTGCCAACCGTGATTGGAATGACGATACCCGGAAAAAGGACCGTATTCTTTAAGGCAAGGACAGGCACAAGTTCTGGCATGTCTACTCCTGAGGCAGGTATTTCCTCCTCATCGACTGAGATGATAGGCATAAACTCATTCTCTTCTACGCCACTGCCTAACAGGATATCTTCAAACATCATAGTAATATCGATACGTTATGGGTGGGTGTTCTACCCTTTCTGTCCGGATCAATTACCATTCCATTGGCCTGGTTTCTGCCAAAACAAGGTAATTGCCTTTAGGATTCTGCCATTAAGGCAGACTCTAATAATCTAAACGTTTAAACCATATGAAAGGGTTTGTCACTCTTACGGCTGATGGGTATTTATTTTGATTTCCTTTGGGAAATTCATGAGTCATGCAATGGATACCACCCACGCCTCTGTTGGCCAGGTAGAAGCCGAATTCCAAAATCAAAAATCTGTACTGAGCTTGTCGAAGGATCAAAATCCTACATGGCTTCTTCCAATGCTTCAGCTCCAAGTACTTCGGCCGTATCGATCTCAACTCGCAGATTTCCGATAATAAATTCCTGCCGCTCCATTGTATTTTTTCCCATATAGTACTCCAGGATCTGATCAATGCTGGTATCGTCCTGAATGAGGACCGGCTCTAATCGAATATTCTCTCCGATAAAAGCACCAAACTCGTCCGGTGAAATTTCTCCAAGTCCCTTGAACCTTGTTATCTCCGGCTTACCACGCAGTTTTTTAATGGCTTCCTGCTTTTCCTTTTCACTGTAGCAGTAATACGTCTTTTGTTTGTCACGCACTCGAAACAAAGGAGTATCCAAAATAAAGAGATGACCTTCCCTAACCAATTCAGGAAAAAATTGAAGGAAAAATGTGAGGAGTAATAACCGGATGTGCATACCATCAATATCTGCATCAGTTGCGATCACCACCTGGTTGTACCGAAGATCTTCAAGACCATCTTCAATATTCAGGGCATGCTGCAGCAGGTTTAACTCTTCATTCTGGTACACTACTTTTTTGGTCATTCCATAACAATTCAATGGCTTGCCCCGAAGTGAAAACACCGCTTGTGTCTGGACATCACGCGCTTTTGTCAAAGAACCTGATGCAGAATCACCTTCCGTAATAAATACAGTCGTGCGTTCTTTTTGCATCACGTCAACCTTGGTATTGTCATTGAGATGCACTTTACAATCACGTAATTTTTTGTTGTGGAGGTTGGCGGATTTGGCGCGTTGATTTGCCAGCTTTTTGATACCTGCAATTTCTTTGCGTTCGCGTTCGGATTGCTGGATCCGCTTTAAGATCTCCCTGGCTGCTTCCGGATTTTTATGAAGAAAATTATTGAGATATTGGGTTACAAAATCATTGATAAAACTACGTACCGTCGGGCCATCAGGTGCAATATTGTTCGAACCTAATTTTGTTTTGGTCTGCGATTCAAACACGGGTTCTTCAATACGGACACTGATCGCACCGATCATGGATGCACGTATATCCTTTGGATCAAATTGTTTATTAAAAAAATCGCGGAATGTCTTTACGATGGCTTCACGGAATGAGGTGAGATGTGTACCTCCCTGTGTCGTATTCTGTCCATTGACGAAAGAGTAATATTGTTCGCCATAATGTTGACCATGGGTAAGGGCCATCTCGATATCTTCTCCTTTCAGATGGATGATAGGATACCGGATTTCTTCCGTAGCCGTCTTTCTTGTCAACAAGTCGAGCAAGCCGTC
>JBBREG010000123.1:0-10273 GCA_038203125.1 Chitinophagales bacterium | reverse complement strand
ACACTTACTTGGAATACCAGGAATTTTTGATGAATGGGAATGGAGATTAGAGGGAGTAGCTATTTCAGGAGCATCCGGAAGCAATAGCAAAGTGGATACTTTGTTCATAGATACAAGTTATCTAAATAAATACATAACCTTGGTTATTGAACACGATGGATGTATTGAAGAATCACCTTTATTTTTCTAAAAAGAAATTGAATGTCCTACTTCATGTCCTGATAGCCTAATAGTAGCTGCAAGTACGTACGAACTGATGCCTGTTTTTGGAGATGTAGATTGTGATGAGTATGTGTATTATGTTGAGGGAATCTATTTAATTCCCCAAGGATATATATTTTGCGACTCTATTCCTGTTTTTGAAGGAGGGTATTTTATTTATGATGAGTTTAATTATCCACTGGATCCCACCTACACTACTGTTAACTTCTCCGGACATTTGTACATTACGAATATGGCATTATTTATGTCAAATCCGGGCCTAATAGGTCAATTCCTAATCTGTGATGCTTTTACAGGTGCATTATGTCCAGCGAAAGTGACTATCCAGTATCGAGCACCAATGCTTGGGATGATGTGTAATTTTATACACTGCATTGATGAAATTTGTGATGGACCCTGTACCTACGAGAGAGGAGATCTTGTCCCAATAAAGAGTTGTATGACACTGCAATTTCCGACTTGCTATGATGATTGCTCAATGTCAGAGTACATATTGAATATCATTTTACCAGGTACTGGCACAATTTTTTCTGATACTATTTATTGGGACAGTGCAGGAATTAATCTAGATTACTGCCTAGAATATGACTTACTTTATTACCAATCTACCAATCCATGCTACCTACTCGAATTAGAATCCAATTGTGGCCACTATTGTCTTTCTTCAATTTGCATAGACAAATTGGAACCATGTAATATTTATGCTCCTTTCATTTCTAATCAAAACAATGATCCTCCACAATTTGATGAATTAGAAATCTTCCCTAACCCGAATAATGGAGATGTAGTTAATCTCAAAGCGGGTAACGTTTCTTCCGGCGGAGCTAATGTGATCATCTATAGACTTGACGGATCAATTTCACTGAGCGAAGAAATTGGATTCATTGGTCAAAATGGATCACTTCAAACTGTAAATCTTACACCAGGCACATATATTATATCTGTGCAAGACAAGGTGACAGGGGTAAGGGCTGTTACCAAATATGTGCATATGGATTAGTTTAATAATATTGAAGTAAAAAACACAAAGGCAGTACGTTATCGTGCTGCCTTTATCCATTAAGGACAAGTTTAGACATCGACGAAATTGTGGATAGGTGCTTTTACAAAATAATACCCTGCGCAATGGAGATGTACGTCGCGTTTTTTGTCTACCCCCCGGTCCATTTGTTTGGGATTAATCAAAGCACAATTCGTCCTTCAAAAAATGTGATTGTCGCTTCCGGGAATTCCCTAAGTCAAGAGGGTTATGAATGATATCTTCATTAGCTCTGGTCTAATCGATGGACTGGATGTGGAGTAAAGAAAAACTGCTTTAAATGGCAATTGTGACGGAAATGTGTCGGAATAGACTTTATCATAAAACAACAAACGGGGCTACAAGCCCCGTCATTATTGAGTGGGAGTACACGGGTTCGAACCGCGGACCCTCTGCTTGTAAGGCAGATGCTCTGAACCAGCTGAGCTATACTCCCAATATCTTTATTTCAATTCTCAGTTCGAATCGTGGGCCCTGGCGCGAAACGCGCCATGCTCTGAACCAGCTGAGCTATGCCCCCTTTTGAAAAGAGGACTGCAAACATAGCATCTATTGTCTAAACATCAAAATTTAAAGGCTTTTTCAATACTGATACCCGGTATTGAAACATAATGATCTGATAATCAATAGTCAAACACAAATAAAGGCGGGCTTTATTACTTTTGCAACATGTTGAAAAAGCTCGCCCTCGCCCTTCTGGCCATCCTGGTCATCATCCAGATATTCCGCCCGGCCAAAAACCAGTCCAACGACAATACATATCACATCTCGACGAAGTACTCCATTCCCGCGCATGTACAAACGCTCCTGGCAGGAGCATGCTACGATTGTCACTCCAACAAGACGGAATACCCATGGTATGCAGAGATCCAACCCAGCGCCTGGTGGCTGGCCGGCCATGTCAGGGAAGCAAAAGAGAAATTGAATTTTTCAGAATTCACGAACCGGAAGCTGGCGTATCAGTACCATAAGTTTGAGGAAATCGTAGAGCTGGTAGGGGAAAAAGAAATGCCTCTGCCCTCCTACACCTGGTTTGGATTACATCCGAAAGCCAAATTGACAGATCAGGAACGGGATGAAATCATCACCTGGGCCAATGTGCATATGGATTATATGCGGGCGACATTCCCTACGGATAGTTTGGTGAGGGGAAGATAAAGGAGCAAAAGATCAATTCGGATTTTTGATTTTTGAGTGCCTGAAGCGCCATCAGGCAGGCGGCATGAGCCTTTTATTTGAAAATGGCTCCCCGGCGTTTTCGAATATGTTGTTTTACAAAAACGAATCATGAGAATCGCAGGGGTCGGGGGCAAGCGAACTCTGCGTCTTTGCGCGACATACGTTATAAGATCAACCCTTTCCAAAGTATAATCTCAGTCTATCAGCCGCAGCCCGCAGCGTTTCTTCTTTCTTCGCAAAACAAAACCGCAAAATTTTTCCATCACTTCCTTTCTGATAAAAAGGACTCAGAGGTATCGTCGCAACGCCAGCATCAATTGTAAGTCTTTTGGCAAAACTCAGATCATCTTCTGATGAAATTCCACTATAATCCGCAAGTATAAAATAACTGCCATAACATGGTAAAAAACGAAGATGTACTCCGTCCATCAATTGTAAAAACAAGTCACGCTTCTGCTGATAGAATGATGACAAGGCATGAAAGTCGGCATCCTGTTTCATGTAGGCTGCTATGCCGGTTTGCATCGGGCGGTTAACAGAGAAGACATTAAACTGGTGGATCTTTCGGAACTCTCTGGTTAACTCCGGTGGAGCGATTACGTAGCCGGTCTTCCAGCCGGTGACGTGCAGGCTTTTGCCAAAAGAGAAAATAACAAGCGACCTGGCATATAATTCCGGATAATGTAAGACCGATTCGTGGCGATGTCCGTCAAAAATTAAATGCTCGTAGACCTCATCACTGATCAGATAGAGATTATGGTCTACAACAATTTTTTCTAACCGGATCAAATCTTCCCTGCTCATCACGACACCACACGGATTGTGAGGTGTATTGGTCATGATTAATTTGGTACGATCTGTAATAAGTGCTTCCACCTCATCCCAATTGACCTGGTAAAGCGGAGGCGTTAATGCAACCGTTTTTACAATTCCGCCAAAAGAGATCACCGACGGAATGTAACTATCGTACGAAGGCTCCAGTATGATGACTTCATCACCCGGTCCAATCAATGCACCAATGGCACTATAGATAGCTTGCGTACCTCCTGCGGTAACGGTAACCTCTGTTTCATGATCAGGCCGCCATTGATAATCCCCCTGGATTTTGTCAGCGATAGCAACGACAAGTTCCGGCAGACCAGGCATCGGTGCATACTGATTATGTCCGGTCTTCAAAGCCTCCTGCACGAAAGCAAGGAGCTTTGGATCTGCTGAAAAATCGGGGAAGCCCTGGGATAAGTTAATAGCGTTATGCTCCGCAGCGAGTCGGGACATGACGGTAAAAATGGTCGTACCTACGTCGGGCAACTTGCTTACCAACGTCATTACATACGGTTCTGGTAGCGCTCGAATATTTTAGTGATACCATCTGCCATCTTACGATCCTTTTCAGTGATGATGCCACCAGCATCGTGTGTGCTTAGGTTGATCGTTACCCGGTTCCAGACATTCGTCCATTCCGGATGATGATTTTTTCGTTCCGCCAGCATAGCGACTTCATTCATAAAAGCCCATGTCTGAGAAAAGTCTTCAAAGACAAATTCGGCGGTAAGCTTATCGTTTTGTTCTGTCCAATTCATATAGTTGTCATTAAGGAGATTGCAAAATTATTCGGACCAGGTTGTTATAAATTCCACTCCCATTGGTCCAGTTCAAGCGCAGTCACGGTCAGCAAGTCAATCGTGGCACTGATATCACCCATATGCGCCATTTCAATACTCTGGTGAATATGCCTCACCGGAATCGAGATCGCTCCTGCTATGGATCCTTTCATACCCTGTCGTTGAATAGCGCCCGTGTCAGTCCCACCGGCAGGAAGTATTTCAGCCTGGCACGGGATATTATATTTTTTTGCTGCTGATTTTAAAAACCCGACCATACGGGAATCACAAATGATCGAACCGTCCAGTATTTTAATACCCGTTCCTTTTCCTAATTGGGTTACCATCTCAAACGGCATGGCACCGGGTGTATCATAGGCAATTGTGGTATCCAGGCCAATTCCAAAATCGGGATCAATATGTCCGGCAGCATTCATGGCACCACGCAGACCCACTTCTTCCTGCACCGTAAAAGCTGCATAAAAATCATAAGGTAATTCTTTACCCTTTATCGCTTTTAATGTTTCGATCAGAATGTATACTGAGACCCGATTGTCCAGTGATTTCCCATTGACACAATCTCCCATCACAACTAGCTCACGTTCACGTGTGATTGGATCACCTACACTCACCAATTCTCTAACTGCATCACCTTTCATACCCACGTCGATAAAGTAATCGCGGATCTGAGCGATCTTATTTTTTTCATCATTTGACATGAGGTGGATCGGCTTACTGCCCATGACGCCCGGTACATCTTCTTTACCATGTACAATCACGCGCTGTGCCGTCAATGTCTTGGGATCAAAGCCACCCAGCGGATGAAAGCGAATAAAGCCCTCATCATCAATATGTGTGACGATGAAGCTGATTTCATCCATGTGTGCTGCCACCATGACACGTTTGGTATCTCTTCCTTTCCGCACACCAATGAGTGATCCCATAGAATCAATAAACATCTCATCGACAAGATCTTTGATCTCATCGCGGACAAGGTCGCGTACTAATTTTTCAAATCCCGGTGCACCCGGTGTTTCAGAAATTTTTTTGAGAAGCTCGAAATCAAGCATAATAGAAAACGTAATAGAGATTAGGGATTAGTTTCTTTTTATTGGTACTGTATACACCACTGTCAGTGTCAGAAAATGACCACATGCATCCGGCGTGAGATGTCTATGGCAAATAAACCAAAATGGTGTGTGAATGATATGAACCTGGGTGTTCGTGGGATGGAAAAAATGGGGTTGAGTAAAAAACGTTTTTTATTTTAATTACTCAACCTCATTTAAATCGTAATGCAATGGTAGAGCAATTTTATTTTGTATTGCCCATTAATTTTTTAATGATCGGAGACAATGCTACCAGAAGCACACCTGCAATCAATGCATAGAGTGCTAACTCTTTGTAACCATTTGTGTAGGCCACCAGCTTGTCAAACACAGATGCATTTTCGTCCGGACTGCTCATACCCTTTCCAAGGAGACCTGCGACATAATGCCCATACCCGCTGGCGAGGAACCACATCCCCATCATCAGACCCTGCATCCGTGCCGGAGCCAGTTTAGTCATTAATGACAGACCAATAGGCGACAAGCAAAGCTCACCAAACGTAATGACAAAGTAGGCCAGCGTGAAGATTTCCAGTGATGTCAATCCGTCCGGGGTGGCGTAGTTGATCGTGTAATAAAAGATGTAAAAGCCAAGTGCCAGGAAGAAAAAGCCAAGTCCAAATTTGAGACCGGAATTTGGTTCCAGTTTGCGCTTGCTCAACCATACCCACAACAACCCTAATAGGGGCGCAAACAAGATCACAAAGAGAGAATTGGATGAGTTGTTGACAATATTGGGGTCAATACCAATTCCGAATAAACTGTGATTCAGGTTGTATAAAGCAAAGAGACTGAGTGAACCCCCACTCTGTTCGAAGAAGGCCCAGAATAAAACGGAAAACAAAATGAAGATCAATGCCGCAATCAGCTTTTTATTCTCTGCCCATGTATGATGGCTCATTTCATAGAACACATACACGAGTGTTGCAGGTCCGGCAATCAACATAAAGATATCCGTGTATTGTGTATTTTTTATCAGCAATAAAATCAATGGAATGACGGCCAATGAACCGATATAGGTTCCAATTTCTAACATTCTTTTTTTACCGGGATCCATGGCGGGACTTAGGGGTGACAGGCCAATGGGCCCCATGGACTTCTGAGTAAAAGTAAGAGTGATCAAACTAATCAGCATGACGACACCCACCAATGCAAATGCTAAATTCCACGAATAATACTTTCCTACCCAAATCATGAGAATACCTCCCAGCAAGGCGCCCAGATTGATACCGGCATAGAATAAACTAAAGCCTGCCTCCCGCCGGGTATCACCTTCTTTATATAGCCCTCCCACCATGGTGGAAATATTGGGTTTAAAAAACCCTGTTCCGATGATCGTAAAGCAAATACCGATGTAAAAGAATTCGGCGGGTGAAATGGCTACGATAAAGCCTCCCAACGCCATGAGGATACCTCCCCAGAAAAGTGATTTGCGGAAGCCAAGAATTTTGTCAGCAAACAAACCTCCGACAAACGTGAAAATATAAATGAATGCCTGGATCGCTCCATATTGCAGATTGGCTGTCCCGTCTGCCAGCAGGAGCTGATCTACCATGAACACGGTGAGCATACCGCGCATGCCATAGAAGCAAAAACGTTCCCACATCTCTATGGAAAACAGGTACCACAACTGCCGGGGATAGGCGCCTGAGAAGTTTTGAATACTCTCCAAGGAAGGTATCGCAGCGTTGTCTTCAGTAGATTTACTCATATATGACTTTCATTTAATAAGTGAATAAAAGGATGAGATTCGAGCCGGGTTCCTGTATTAGGAGGAAACGCTAAGCGAGGCAAAATAGGAAAAAATCTGACGTAGTCTCAGGCTCTTCTACAGGAGAATATCCAGCGAATCGCTGGTCAGTCCATCACAAATTTTGCTTTATGTCCTGTTTGCGGTAAACGTATGAAGTTTATACTTTTTACCTAGCCGCTGATCTGAATTGACTCCAGGGCTCAAATTCTATTTTCTTAATTTGTGTTGGGACTAAGGCTTATTCATTTTCGCAAGCCTTGCAAACCTGGTAGCAGGTTGTAATGAAATTTCTTGAGAGAAACGGGTATCTCTCCGGGCTACTTTATTTTATCAGTCTGGGAATCATCACCCACATCCCCAATGATCAGCACCGTCCACCCCGCCTGCTCCACCATATACCGGATCACACCGATCAGTTCATCCCGCTTATCATCGGCTGCCTCCATCAATGAACTTTTGTGCACCTGGGAAACGATAAACGCTTTCGCATTGGTATTGATCGTATTGTAATCTGAGGTAGAAAACTGACTAAAGATTCCTGTCGAAACATCATAATAATCCAGGTCGTGCTCCACAGATATAATTTCAGCCGGAGGCAAATTTGAAATCACCAGTGTTTTGCTTTTTTCATTTGGCTCCATATTCACATCACTGAGGTCATAACCCACTGAGATTTTAGCGCGCACCCTGACCAAAGCTTTTTTTCCAAAAAGCTGTTGGTTACTTAAGAGGGGAATATTTTCCGCAAAATTTTCTTTGTATTCGTAGATTTCTGCAAACTCACCTTCGGCGGTTACGAGTTTGCACACCGTCCGTATTTTTTCCAGGAGGACTATACTACTTTCGGATGTTTGCATTTTTGGCCAATGCAATTTTGTGCCCATCCAAAATGCGATTGCCAACGCACACAACGCAATGACCACCCATATCCATTGACGCAACGAATTCAAAATGGAATGGGTTTAATTCGTGACCGTAAATGGATACTTAAGTCCTTTGTAGGAATGCAACACAGCCTTCACTTTACCTACTGAGACCGGACTTTCGATCATCAGGGGAATCCTGTTTTTATCCGCGGACAAATAGATATCCATGCGGGTATCTTCATTGAAGAAATGTCCTGACACCACTTGCGGCCGGATAAGATGCGTTTTTTGTTTTCCAAGGCCCCTCACTTTCGTCTCCAGATTTTTTGCCCGGACTTCCACTTTCAATGGATATTCTTCTTCGACAAATACTTTGATTCCAAACTGTTCTCCGGGTTTCAATTTGTCGAACTCGGTATTGCGGATCGAATAGATAATCGAGACCATGTCATGCATACAATCGGAGAGATCTGCATGATAATATTTGGTCTCCTTATTTGGCCAACCCTTGGTGGCATGGACCTTTCTGTTTTTTTGGTCAAAGGTGAATTTATCCCACCACACATATTTTCCCTCCTGGATGTTTCGTGAAAAAGATAAGGGCAGGAGAGTTTCTTTATCAATGACGCTTTCATACCGGTCATTCACTTTATAAAACCATTCAAACGCACTGATCGTCCTGCCATCAATAGAAATAAAATATCGATCCCCCATGTCTTTCACTTTGAAGGTGGCTTCCCCTGCGGCGATCCAGATAAAATTGAGCTGGTAGAAGAGTTTATAGGTGATCTCCTCACCTCCCTGCCAGCTATTATTTATCGTCCGGCAAAGATCAGGCGACTCTGCCTGTTTGGCTGGCGGATGCGGTGTGGTCAGCAATAACAGGCTCGTAAACAGGACTGAGATGTTGATCATGGCTATGTAACGAATTTTCGGGGTTTATGGTACTTAGTGCAATACTTCCAATCACGGCAGGTATCAGCAAATTTACGGTCCAGACCAGTAAACTTGCGAGTGATATACTAAGTTCACTCATACCGGACCCGGACCAGATTATTAACGCAATATTCGTACGTGCCAATACGTCGGCTACCGGAGGTAATGGAATGAGTGTGTGAAATAAATACAAGCCGCACACTCCAATAAAAAGAGCCCCTATGGACACATCGGGTTCGAAAGCATGGAGCAGAATCACAAACTGAAAAGTATACACAAGGTAGCGGGTCAATGCCAGGCCCAGTCCTTTCCAGATAACCCGCCATCCATAATCTTCAATGTAGATTAATTGATGGATCACTTTTTTAAAAACCGGATGGAGTTTGAGCCGGCATACAAACCTCACAACCTGCTTTATTCTGAAAAAGCACATACAGGCAATGATAATACCTGCCAGTAACGTAATTTTTAACCAGAGCATATCCGGGATCAGAAGCGCTAATGAGATGGCACCGATCACAAAGGCCACCAGATTTTGACTTATACTACCCATCATCGTGGCAATGGCAACCTGCCATCGAACAGGGTACGGCATAAAAAGGATTCTGCCTCCATACTCCCCAATCCGGTTGGGTGTAAAAAGGGACAGTGCAACTCCTCCCATGACCGCTCTCAACAGTCCTGAAAAAGGCATGGTGACATGCCGGGACAAGAATTGCTTCCATTTATGGGTCTCCAGCCACCAGTTAACAGGCATCAGGCAGATGACCAACACTACGTATCCACCCATTTTATTGAACACATCCCCTGAAAATGCCCGGAAATGATCGCTTTTCACCCAAAGCTGATAGACCACCAATGTCAGCAGGATCAGGGTGAAGGACCATCTGACCCAAGGATGTCTAAGGAAATGCATTGATTAAAAGTAAGGGTAAAGGAGTTTAGATTTTTGATTTTTCATGCCTTGCCCTGGTTTATTGTGGCTGCGCCAATAAACCCTCCCTGCGTTTTAATCTATCGTTTCTGCGAAACTTTTGATTAAAAACGCCGGGCATTTTGTGAAAATTTAACTTCAAAAATCGGTGTTCATTGTTCATTATTCGGACTTCCCCCGACCTGTATTAAATCCTCCCTTCTTTCAGGCCTAATTTAATTCCCTTTTCAACTTCAACATTCAACATTCCCTGTTCTGTATTCGATATTCCCTTCCTTTTTCCTTGTTCAATATTCATTTCATAGGGCTACACCCTATGCTCAAATCCTTCGGCCTTTCAGGCCTGGGAAAATCAATACTTCAAAAATCAACATTCCCTGTTCTGTATTCGATATTCCCTTCCTTTTTCCATGTTCAATATTCATTTCATAGGGCTACACCCTATGCTCAAATCCTTCGGCCTTTCAGGCCTGGGAAAATCAATACTTCAAAAATCAACATTCCTTGTTCTGTATTCGATATTCCCTTCCTTTTTCCTTGTTCAATATTCATTTCATAGGGCTACACCCTATGCTCAAATCCTTCGGCCTTTCAGGCCTGGGAAAATCAATACTTCAAAAATCAACATTCCCTG
>JBBREG010000122.1:0-10496 GCA_038203125.1 Chitinophagales bacterium | reverse complement strand
TATCGTTTAATGATTTCGTGATTAAAGCGTGTGCTGTGGCACTGAAAAAACATCCGGCCATCAATTCATCCTGGATGGGAGATAAGATCCGTGTGAATAAAGACGTCAACATCGGCGTTGCTGTCGCAGTAGAGGAAGGTTTACTCGTACCTGTTTTATTTGCAACAGACAAGATGGGCATGGCAGATATCAATGCACAGGTGAATGCACTGGCAGATAAAGCACGCAATAAAAAACTGCAACCACAGGAAATGCAGGGCAATACTTTTACAATCTCCAATCTGGGGATGTTTGGCATCGATGAATTTACAGCCATCATCAATCCCCCTGATGGTGCCATCCTTGCGATCGGAACGATCTCTGATGAACTAAGCCTGGTGAATGGAAGTGTTACTTCTTCGAAAATCATGAAGGTCACCATGTCATGTGACCACCGGGTAATTGATGGTGCCACGGGTGCAAAATTTCTTCAAACCTGCAAACAACTTCTTGAAAATCCGGTATCCATGTTGATTTAGTTCTTCACCGGTCATGCCCCTGATCATTTAACCTTTCTATGCCGACCTATTCATCACGACATTTAGAATATGCTATCCGAACCATTAGCCGGCTTCCGGGCATCGGGCGTAAAAGTGCATTGCGTATTTCTTTATTTCTGCTGAAGCACAAAGAAGGAATATTGCCTGAACTGGTGGATAGTCTTACAGGAATCCGTGATCACATCCAATATTGTAAAACATGTCATAACTTATCAGATACCGACATGTGTAGCATCTGTGCTGATGCTTCCAGGCAAAAATATATTATCTGTGTCGTAGAATCTGAGCGCGAAGTGTTAGCTATTGAAGACACAGGTCAATATCATGGACTCTATCATATTTTAGGTGGTGTGATTTCACCAATCGATGGCGTGGGACCCCAGGACCTGCATATTGCAGATTTATTGGAACGGATTCGTCATGAGGAAATTAAAGAGCTCATCATGGCCATAAGCCCGACCATCGAAGGAGAAACGACTATTTTTTACCTGACAAAATTGTGCAAGGATATCCCGGTCAAAATAAGTGTGATCGCACGTGGTGTAGCGTTCGGAGGAGAACTCGAATATGCAGATGGTGTGACACTGGGCAGGTCAATTGTCGCCAGAACTAATATCGAATTGAGCCAGAGCTCTTAATCGTACCGCCTGTTGAGAGTTTCCGTCATCATCGTCAGTTACAATGTATATCCATTTTTAGATAATTGTCTCCGTTCGGTGGAGCAGGCTTTGACAGGGATCGATGGTGAAATTATCGTAGTGGACAATGCTTCGGTTGATCGTACAACTACTTTTGTAAAAGAACATTTTCCGCAGGTTCGTCTGATCGCAAATACAGATAATGTTGGTTTTGCAAAAGCCAATAATCAGGGTATTCATATCAGCCAGGGAGAATATGTCCTGCTCTTAAATCCCGATACGATTCTTTCAGAAAATACAATCAAAGAATGCTTGTCCTATATGGACCAGCAATCAAATACAGGTGCAGTAGGTGTAAAAATGATTGATGGTGGTGGCAGATTCCTTCCTGAATCCAAACGTGGCTTCCCTACCCTACGGGCTTCATTTATGAAGATGACCGGATTATATCATCTATTCCCCCGGTCTTCATTTATGAATAGTTATTATCAAGGTCATCTTGGTGAAAATGAAACGGGAGAGATTGATGTTCTGTGTGGTGCCTTTATGTTCATCCGCAGTAGCACACTTATTACTTCCGGAGACCTGGACGAAGATTTTTTTATGTACGGTGAAGACATAGACCTTTCCTACAGAATCCGCCAGACAGGACAATCGATTGTTTATCTTCCGACCACCAGTATCATTCACTATAAAGGTGAATCAACACGAAAATCCTCGCTGAATTATATACTCACATTTTATCAGGCCATGCTGATCTTTACAAAAAAGCATTCTGAATTTAAAGGCCAGCAATTTTTAATCAAAGTTGCCATCTACCTTCATGGCTTAGTTCAATTTACAAAACACACCGTTTCAAAGTGGTGGCCTCCCCTGCTGGACATCATCCTATTTGCGGGAAGTTTTTTTGTGGTTAGTAAACTTTGGGCTACGTATTATTTTGGTGATCAGCACTATTTCCAGGATGTCTTTTATTATTTCAATATTCCACTTTACACATTAATCATTTTTTTGTCCTTGTTTATTTGCGGTGCATACGACAAACCATTTACACGTAAATCATCCTGGCTGGGTTTTGTATGGGGCATGCTGGGTATTCTCGTAGTATATGCTATTCTGCCTACCCACCTTCGTACGTCACGAATGGTTATTGTACTGGGTTCATTGCTCTTTACATTTTTCCTGATTCTTACCAGGTGGAAAATTTCGCCATGGAAATTATCTGGTAAAGATGCAACCCATACTGAAGCCCGAAAAGCAATTATTGTCGCAGGTCAACAGGAAGCCAACAGGATCAAGGAACTGATCAACCGATCTCATGATCTGATTGATATCGTAGGCATAGTATCACCCGGAGATATCATGAAGGATTCAAATATTGATATCCTGGGGCCTTTTTCACAGTTACAGGATATCATTCGCGTACATCAGGTGAAAGAGGTCATCTATTCAGCGCAGGATGTTCCTTTTTCAAAATTTACAGGCAGTATGTCGGAGACGGGTCCGGGTATCCGGTCCATGCTTGCCGCTTCCACCACGATGAATATTGTGGGGAGTATGAGTAGTCAGACAGAAGGTGAATCCTATGCGATCCGGGTTGATTTTAACTTGTCTCATGCTGCTTCCAAACGGGCGAAACGGATTTTCGATGTATCGTTATCTGTTCTACTTCTTCTGTTCTCACCCATCCTCTTCTTTCTCGTTTCACCACGGAATAACTTTTTCCAGAATCTATTTTTGGTATTGGGAGGTAAAAAAACATGGGTATCCTATCATCCGGATGATCCACTGCTGTCATCATTACCAAAAATAAAATATGGGATCTTAAGTCCGGTTTATCCAGTTACAGAAGAAACTGCTACCCGTCGTGTCAGCCACATTCATTATGTTTATGCACGTGACTATCACTGGACCTCAGATCTGTCCATCATTGCCAACAGATGGCATGACCTGGGTCAAAAACCTTTAGTCTATGCTTGATGCATTCGCAACTCAAATCAAAGATGCAGCTTCCCGTTTACTTCCGGTCATCATCGCACTTCGCAGAGAGATCCATGCCCATCCTGAATTATCCTTCGAGGAAAAAAATACATCCGACCGTATTCAAAAATTTTTAACTGAACATCAGATAGCATTTACTACGGGATGGGCCGGTCATGGCGTTGTCGCGTCTATCAAAGGCGATACAGATGGGCCCACCATCATGCTACGGGCTGATATGGATGCGTTACCGATCCAGGAAGCGAACGATGTTCCGTACAAATCAAAACGTAAGGGTATCATGCATGCCTGCGGGCATGATGTCCATACCAGTTCATTGCTCGGCGCTGCTGCAATTCTTCAATCCATACGCAGGGAATTGAAAGGTGAGATCAAACTGATCTTTCAGCCAGGTGAAGAAAAACTTCCCGGAGGAGCATCTATAATGATCCATGAAGGACTATTTCATCATGAGCCTGCATGTATCATAGCACAACACGTACACCCACCTTTACCTGCCGGTCATGTTGGATTTAAGGAAGGACTGTTCATGGCTTCATCTGACGAACTCTATATCACACTGCATGGGAAAGGTGGTCATGCTGCCACCCCACATCTCTGTGTGGATCCAATCCTGATGGCCAGCCGCGTGGTCGTGGCACTTCAGGAAATTGTAAGCAGACATCTTGATCCCATGATGCCTGCTGTATTGAGTATTGGTCGTATATATTCAGATGGCGGTGCTACGAATGTGATCCCGGATAGCGTAATTCTAGAAGGTACTTTTCGGGCAATGGATGAAACTTCACGGTACAAAGCACATGATCTCATCCGGCAGATCGTAACTAATACCGCGGAGTCTGCCGGAGGGAATGCAGACATCCGGATTGAAATCGGCTATCCAAGCCTGGTAAATCATCCTGAGGTCACTTCAATGTGCCGTACAGCTGCAATCCAATATTTAGGTGCTGATAAAGTTCATGAGCTTCCTGCCCGGATGAGTTCAGAAGATTTCGCATTTTATACCCATCAGGTGCCTGGGTCTTTTTACCGGCTAGGTACCGGTTGGACACAAGTGGACAGAAACTTCCCGGTACATTCCAATCGCTTTGACATTGATGAGGCTGCACTCGAAACAGGAATGGGCCTTATGGCGTACATCGCCCTCTCCCACCTTCGAAATCCATCCTGATCAAATTTCTGACTCAACTTGTCCTTCAAGCTTTTTCGTAACATATATTATTTTTTATAAACTATAAACTATTTACCGTCAATGTTCTATTTTTGATATTATTTTAATATATCATTAACAAGACTAATTATATGGCTATGTCAAAAGTTCTGATCGTAGATGATGAACGTAGTATCCGTCACACCCTTCGCGATATCCTTGAATTTGAAAAATATGAAGTCGATGAAGCGGCCGACGGGATGGAATGCCTGGTCAAGATCAAACAGAACCCATATGATGTAATCATCCTGGACATTAAGATGCCCAAGATGGATGGTATGGATGCCCTGGACAAAATCCAGGAATTTGCCCGGGAGACACCTGTTGTTATGATTTCAGGTCATGCTTCAATTGATACAGCTGTGGAAGCCGTCAAAAAGGGTGCATTCGATTTTATTTCAAAACCACCAGATCTGAATCGACTCCTGATCACCCTTCGAAATGCCATGGACAAATCGGAGCTGATCTCAGAACGGAAATTTCTGCAAACCAAAGTGTCCAACACCCGTACGCAACCCATGGTGGGTCATTCCAAGTGTATCAATCAGATCTTGTCAACCATTGATTTGGTTGGCCCTACGGATGCACGTGTTCTTATTACAGGGCAAAATGGAACCGGTAAAGAGCTGGTAGCACATTGGATACATCAAAAAAGTAATCGCCGTGACAACCCATTAATTGAAGTCAATTGTGCAGCCATACCTTCTGAACTGATCGAAAGTGAATTATTTGGTCATGAAAAAGGTGCTTTCACATCTGCTATTAAAACCCGTACCGGTAAATTTGAACTTGCCAACGGAGGCACCATCTTCCTGGATGAAATCGGGGATATGAGCCTGTCTGCACAAGCCAAAGTATTGCGCGCTTTGCAGGAAAATAAAATCGTGAGGGTTGGGGGTGAAAAACAGATCCGTGTGGATGTACGTGTCATTGCTGCGACCAATAAGGATCTGCGCAAACTGATCGATGCCGGTCGTTTCCGTGAAGACTTATACCACCGCCTCGCCGTCATCATTATCGATGTACCACCTTTAAAAGAGCGAATGGATGACATTCCACAGCTTATACAGCATTTTTGTTCCGAGATCTGTAAAGACTATGGCATACCTGAAAAATCTTTTGATATCAAGGCAATCAAAAAACTACAGTCTCTTCCCTGGACAGGTAATATCCGGGAATTAAAAAATGTGGTTGAACGGCTCATTATCCTCGGAGGAAAAACGATCTCTGCACAAGACATTGACCGGTTTGTATTACCTACAACCCAATCAATTGTCGAAATGCGTGAAGTCTTATCGAGATTCTCTGATTTACGTGATCTACAGCGGTATATTGAGCAGGAATTCGCCAATTACCAGGCATCCATTGATTAAGGAAGTGCCTTTTCATTTTTTATACATAGAGTGGCGATATAAGGATTAAACGCAAGTAGTATGTCAGAAGGATTTACTCCCCCCGCGCGGCTGATGAAGCAGTGGACACAGATCAAGGGCGAAAACGCCTGGACGATGTTTAAGGTGATTGCGGAATTTGTGGATGGATTTGAATCACTAAACAGGATTGGTCCGTGTATTTCCATTTTTGGAAGTGCCCGTACAAAACCTGATAGTCCTCATTATCAGACTGCGGTTAAAATTGCTCAGAAACTTACTGACGCAGGGTTTGGCATTATAACGGGTGGTGGTCCTGGCATCATGGAAGCTGCCAATAAAGGAGCCAGTCTCCAGGGTGGTGTTTCCGTAGGACTAAATATCGACCTCCCCTTCGAGCAATCACATAACGTCTACATCGACGATGACAAAAATTTAAGTCACAGATATTTCTTTGTACGTAAAGTCATGTTCGTAAAATATGCACAGGCATTCGTGGTGCTTCCGGGAGGATTTGGTACACTCGATGAAATGTTCGAAGTGCTTACGCTGATCCAAACTAAAAAAATAACGCAGGTTCCTGTCGTCTTAGTTGGAAGTGCTTTTTGGTCCGGACTGAAAGACTGGATTATTGAAGTTATGCTGGAACAAGAACGGAATATTAACAAGGATGATCTGGATCTCATGCCGATCATGGATGATCCTGATGAAGTGGTGCAATACATTAATAACTTCTATGCGGATCGTGATCATCAATTGATTCCGAACTATACACTATAAATAAAAAAGCCCATGATATGATCACGGGCTTTTTCATTTCTATTTCGCTACGCTATTGAAGCGGCACATTTACATTTATTTTTTCCCACCGTATTGAAAGAAAATTGTCAGAAACGTCGATCAAAAATTTTTCATTGAAAACCGGCGATTTAAACGCTGGCACAGTCACACGTAACACATCTTTAGAAATATCATAAGAAGATGCACCCCATTGTTTCCAGTCCTTGTTGAAAATAAAGATCCATTCCTTTTCACCCGGGATGGTAAACATAGCGTACTTACCCTTTGGTAAATTTTTGCCATTGACCAGGATATCTTTATCTGTATCGAATGTGGTAGCCTCATCAGCCCCTGTCCGCCATACTTTTCCATAAGGTATTAGTTCTCCCCATATCGCTCTTCCCCGAACGGAGGGTGAAGAATAGTGAACTTCTACATTTTGTCCACCGTATATCGTGGTTTTGAATTCTGTCTGCGGACTTTGGCGCACCTCTTTTCCCTGAGCTGAAACTGTTCCGGTCCAGGCCAAACCTGAAAGCAAAAATGTAATAACATATACGTTCTTCATGTTTTGAAATCTATTGTGTTAGCTATTCCCGATACTAAAATCCAATTGCAAATTTTCCCAAAATAAGGAAACTGTTTTGTCTACAATGGTAAATTTCAAACGCTCATTAAATACGAGGGCCTTTTTGGGAGTTGCTTCAAACCTGAGTACATCCTTAGCAGTGTCATATTTGTAAGCTCCCCATTGATCAAAGTCTGAGTTCAGTACCACGGTCCATTTTGACTCTCCCGGAATCGTAAACAATGCATATTTCCCAGCAGGAAGGAGTTGATTACCAATCATGATATTTGTATCTACTTCGAAAACCGTTGCTTCGTTCGCACCTGTTCTCCATATCTTTCCATAGGGCACCAGTCCGCTCCATATCATCCGGTCCTTCACAGCAGGCGATGAATAGTTGATCGTTACAGTTGCTCCGTCGATGTCTGCTTTGACCTCAACTGGTGGGCTTGGACGTTTAGATCTGTCTTCCTGTGCCTGCATGCCGGACGCCCACGTCAACATTAAAAATGCTGCGAAGGCTACAATGAGTCTATTTTTCATGTTTCTTTATTTAGTAGAATAAAAATAAGGTCAATTTTACGTTTTACGTTCAGATATGGGGAAGTTTCACCTATTCTTAACGCTAATGTTATCACTTTGGAGGATGGATATCACAATTATCAGGTATGATGCTCACAATAGATACAAAAATCACAATAGATGCTCCATGTCACATCATCTGGCATCATCTCACCGATTTTTCAAAATACAAGGAATGGAATACCTTCATCACCTCCATCAACGGGGATATGAAAACAGGTGGAAAACTTGATGTATTAATACATCCTCCCGGTGGAAAACCAATGAGATTCAAGCCTATCATAACAAAATATGAAGCAGGCCGTTCGTTTAGATGGCTTGGCAGCATTGGTTTTAAAGGCATGTTTGATGGAGAACATGTCTTTACCTGTGAAGCACAGGATGAATCGAAATCAATATTTATACAACAGGAGAGCTTTTCAGGCTTTCTGGTGCCTTTGTTTTGGAACACCATGCATGCAAAAACAAAACTGGGATTCGAGCAAATGAACCAACAATTAAAGGAACGTTCTGAAAAAGATGTCTGGGGTAAATAGGCTTTTCTCAAGGGACTAATTGTAAAAACCTGTAGAAACTCCAATCCTTAAATTGCCGGGATAATGGGGATAAAAATCAGCCTGATATAAAACCCGGTTTTCCCATAATCCGACAATATCCTCCATCCGCACGAATGCTTTTAGAAAATTGATATGTATGCCAATCACGGCATCGATACGCATATAGTCAGGTATATCCGGACCACCGCTTAGATGATATCGCCCGATGGCAGGAAAATATCCTACACCCGCAAACTGGTCATGATACGTGATATCCACACCGGGCATGATAGCCAATCGCTTTTTGAAAATTTTCGTCCTTCCATACAGCCCAACAGTGTACATGAGGTCCGGCATCGCCAGTTCCCGTCGTGCATCTGGCTGCCAGATAAAATTTCCTTTTATGCCGATCCAATTGAAATCAAATGTTTTCTCTGCAAACAACTGCCTCAGCGAAAATGATTCTGTGATTTGTGCAGGCAACCTGTCCTCATTGAAATAAATATAGTTGTCGAAGACAAACCAATTTACGCCTGCACGTAATAATTGTTTCTGCCAATTCCATGATACACCGATTTGATGGAACACAGGGTCCGCAAAACCTGTGTTGTAAATGATCTGCTGATTGATGCGAAGGCGGGATTCGATTGTATACGGATGTCTTTTTACGATCGAATAAAATCCTTCGAATGCACCCAGTAAGCCAGTGTGTATAGCACCATCTGCCTGAAAACTAAAAGACCCTTTTGCTTGCCCGAGTCCAACTGAAAATCTTCCGTTCAATTCTAATGGTTCGATCCATTGGAATTTACCAGAACCATCAAAAAACAATTCATTTATTTTTCGTGTATCTGGTTCTTGTTCCAGCGCAATTGATCGATAGCGCAAGGAAGCCTGAATGGTTGAACGTGCTGCAGTCCATGGCAAAGCAACTCCTCCACTTACCTGCGATTCTTTAACAAATGTGTATTGACGTACCCCTCTTGGATCCACAAAAAATTCGGGTCCATAAAATTGTAATGCGCCAACCGTGTCAGGATCCGAATATTTATAGAGTCCGGTATCATAATGAGCCTGCATCCAAACATCAACGCCGAGGGAAGTTGTATCAGGCAAAAGATGAAAAATTTGTTTTGTAAAAAAAGTTCGATGCTTATGAGTAGTCTCGGCTTGTAGTCTAAAGACCGGCACGACATTGTTGTTTATGTTCTGCTGCCCTATTAAATCAGGTTCAGCAATTCCACCATTCTCTTTTCCAAATGCGCCATTGGATAAAAAATTATAAAATGCATCATAGCGTCCATTCGGTGCATCATGCCAGACACCAATTCCGAACGTAGTATTTCGTTGCTGGTGATTTAAAAAAGTCCAGGAAGGCGGTCGTTCAGTGACCTGATTAATTCTTTTGTATACCAGGCTCAGGCTCAATCCACGCGCGAAACTTCTACCAAAATCAAGATTGAAATACGTATCATTCTGGCTAGCCTGTGAAAAACGGGCTTTCATGACAGGGATATCCTGGAGGTAATAACGGAAACTATCAACTGTTACATAATATGGATCATATTGATCCCATCCGGTTTTAAATCCGGGAGAACGTACATGTATAGGAATCAACGCCCGAGCAGCTGATCCAAAATTTCCAAGGTGACTTTGATAAAATGTAAGTGGATGATGACGGTTATCTTCCCACAGGAAGGAGTCGATGACCGTATGAATCTTCTCAGGTTCGATTTGTGATACATACGCCATCGTAGCCGGCGTATCGAGTGGTAAAATCCCGGAATCCGTAGTATCTATTTGATTGGAGGTGCCGATCGGATTACGGCCGATCGGGTTTTCTTCCCGTGTTTGACCAAAGGCATCAGAAAAGCTGGTCCAACTCACCAACAGGACCAGAATCAAACTTCGTAAAAAAGAATTCATGCGCGTATCGGGTAAGGTAAGGAACGTCACCTATTCTTTACCTAGAACGGCCGGATTGATACCCATAGCACTAAAACCGCCGTCATGAAACAAATTTTGCATGGTGACAGATCGTGTATAATCCGAAAATAGCATAGAGCAATAGCGTGCACAATCTTCAGCACTTGCATTTCCCAGCGGAGACATAGCTGCTGCGTATGAGAAGAAGTCTGAAAATCCGGTGACACCACTCCCCGCTGTCGTGACAGTAGGCGATTGTGAAACCGTATTTACACGGACACCTTTTTTGACCCCAAAATGATATCCAAAGCTGCGCGCAAAGGATTCTAATAGTGCCTTGGCATCA
>JBBREG010000121.1:0-10547 GCA_038203125.1 Chitinophagales bacterium | reverse complement strand
ATTTTCCAAACAAACATTTGTCAATTGATTTAGGACTGACCTATAGCATCTTTACCATCCGTAATAAAGGAGGGTATACAGAAATATCACGTAAAGAATATATCGACAGTATCGGAATGGATGTTGGGTTTAGCTTTTTCTTCTAAAGAAAATGGAAGGTCCAATTTCTATTCTTTATCAGATTCCGGTTGAACAGCAGGGATCGCAGTGGTCTCATCTTTTGAATCTGAAATCTTATTTAAAATTGGCGTCGTGATAGTGCCGAGCGCATCGAGGATTCCAAACACGCCAAGTAATCGCAGATAAAAGTCGCCGTCATTAAATTCATTAAACGTGGTCTTGATGAGCATGACAGCGACAATACCAATACACACTACAGTGGCAGTTAATACTGTCTGTACACCTTTGGTTTTAGGGGTGATCAATAAAAGCAGGGAGATATGCGCGAAACTAAAGGATAGAATTAAAAACATGACAGTAGTCATCCAGGTATCATCCGGATCCAATAATTCCCAAATGATGGTGATTGTCAGGATTAATCCAATGACAGAAAATATCATTCCTGCTTTTGAAAAGGTTGCTAATTTGGGCTTGTTGATGGATGCGGCGCTGGCAAGGCCTAACAGACTAAATCCACCAAGTGATAATGTAGTCGCCAGTATTTTCCCTTCCGTTTCTCCGAAGTCTCCTACCAGAAAAATGTAGATACCGATCAGCGCGCTGATACTCAGTGCACCTACCAGGGTCGTGAGGAAATATTTTTTATAGTTGAATGAGTTCATTGACGCTAACCTATGAAATCCTACTGACAATTGCCGGATTGGCTTGCTGATGGGGTATTTGTTTTTTAGAAATTAATGACGACTCGCACCAAATCTATTATGCGCTGCAGCATTGTGAGGGCATTCAGACATTTCATTATTTGCTTTATCTCCAGTGCGAGAATGTTGGCGTTACAAAGTAGATAATAGGAGATAGGATGTTTTTCTTACTTAAAAAACAGCTAGTGTTGAGGCTGGGGTGGCAGGAACTTTTCCGATGACTGCGAGATGAATTTCCGGCAATAGGAGTTGAAAACTAAATTAATAAAAGTGGCTAAAAATGGGTAAAAAATGAGGGGTTGGAATTGGTAATAAATTGAATTAAATAATACATTATCAATATTTTATATATTATAGTAAAACTTAATACTGTAGTATATTCACATTTTATTCTAAAAGCCGCTTTTTACCTCCGATTCAATGTGTTATCCTACCCGCATTTTCTCCCTTTTATACCCTCCTTATTTGTCTTATTGCTCCTAAAGTACTATTCACGTATACTTAATAGTTCTCTTTCTATCTTGCTGCCTATACGATCAAACCACCATGATTTCCTACGAAAAGATATTTGAGAACAATAAGCATTGGGTCGAGGAGAAAAAAAACCTCGATGATCAATTCTTTGAAAAGCTTGCTCAGGATCAGAATCCGGATTATTTATACATCGGATGCAGCGATAGCCGCATCACTGCAGAAGACATGATGGGAGCAGCCCCTGGAGAAGTTTTTGTGCACCGCAATATTGGTAATTTGGTTGTCAGTATTGATCTCAATGTCATGTCGGTCATCAATTATGCTGTCAAAATCCTCCGTGTCAAACACATTATTGTCTGCGGTCACTACAATTGCGGAGGTGTACGTGCAGCACTGACCCAGGAAGATATGGGCATCCTGAATCCCTGGTTACGGAATATCCGTGATGTCTTTCGGATCCATAAAGATGAACTGCTAGCCATCGGCGATACTGACAAGCGCTTTGATCGCCTCGTCGAATTGAACGTCACCGAACAATGCATCAACGTAATCAAAACTGCAGCCGTCCAGCAACAGTTTTTACACACTGGTTACCCAATCGTCCACGGGTGGGTCATGGATATACGCAGCGGTACACTCAATGACCTGAATATCGATTTTGAAAAGGAATTGAAAGGCATCCAGGAGATCTACCGATTGTTGTAATTGCTAAGCTGTCAGTAGTCAGTGGTCAGTACTCAGTAGTCAGTATTGAGGCGTGAATCGTGAGGCGTGAATCGTGAGCCTATGGTTACAATTTATATTTAGAAGAAATACAATTCAGTTTTCTCTTACTGTCTTACTGTCTTACGATTCTGACGTTCTCTCAACTTCTTACGCTCCATCCAGAGGATGAAGGCGCTGCCGGTGAAAACTACACATGCGAGGAAAAAAAGTAGACCTCCATCATCCATGACTTCAATACCCAGTTTCGTGAGATGAAAAAAAATAGCTCCTGCCATACTTCCCAACGCCAGCAGTGCTCCCAGCCATACCGTTTTCGGAATAAATAGCAGTGATACGGCCAGTAGTTCTACGATACCCGAACCGATGCGACCCCACGGCTCCATGCCGACAGTTTCAAAAATATAAACGCTTTCAGCTGCTCCCGTAAATTTAAAATACAAGGTCTGAAGAAGTAGGATGGCAACGATGACTTTGATGATTAGTAAGAAAATATTTTTCATGGTTGAATCGTGAGGCGTGAATCGTGAGGCGTGAATCGTAAATCATGGTTCGTGAATGGTGAGCCGTGAATGGTGTGACCTCTTTTACAATTTATATTTAGATGGAATATTTTTTAATTTAATTTATAATTTAATCTCTCTTACGCTCTTACGTTCTCACGTTCCTTGCCTTGAGCTGCACATGGTTGAGTGGGAGGTGTCGAAGGGTCACGTTCTCACGTTCCTTGCCCTGAGCTGCACATGGTTGAGTGGGAGGTGTCTAAGGGTCACTTTCTCACTCATAGTGGGTAGGAAGTATCCGCTTCACATACTTCAACGACGCGATCCGATACAACTTCTCCTTCCAGGTTGCATCATTGGTGGTCACGATACAAAGCCATTCCTGCTCGGAGCATTTGATGCGGCCCTTTGCCATACGAGGCATGAGCACATCAGGTACAATGCTCCTGACTTCAGTCACCTTAGCTTCGTCTTTCGGGATGCAGAATTCGTAATCGAGAGCAACTTCTCCGTTAGCCAGGCCTTTGTCATCAACGGCTCCGTAGTCGAACTCTATTTTTTCGAGCACCTCACGTGAAGGCTGTTTCTCGCATTTGGAAGCCGACATAGCCGTCAGAGTAAAAACGCATGCGGCAAAAATTCGTATAGTCATCATACCCTGAAATTAATCAATTTGATCCTGATTATAACGCCTGGATCACTCAAAAAAGAGGAACATCACACCAGTCAGGATCAGGATGACGCCGGAGATCAGACCTGAATTATGCTCGATTTTATGCCAGTCCACTTTCTTTAATCCCTGCATGGCAAGCCAGGCAAACAAGGTCATACCTGCCGCAGAGGTGATGGTGTACACGGTCGCTACAAATAGACTAACTGACATACTTTTTGTGCCCGCTACCAGAAATAATGCCCCCACCTCCAGGCAGGGGGATAAGAACATGGCCAGCAGCAATGAACCAAGTATATAGGACATATTGGTGTTGACAGTGGCATTAATTTGTTTGATATGAAAATGTTTGTGGTGCTGGTGTCGCCACATAAATAGTATTCCCAGGCCGATCAGGATGCCGGCCGCGATATATTTAAAATAAGGAAGTATAGCCTCCAGCGTCATGCCCCCGTACGCTACCAGCATACCAATGATAACGGTACTTGCAGAATGTGCCAAAGCGGCAAGCATCGTTACCAATGCCGTCTTACGGCCACTCCACTTTAATTGTTTTGATATAGCCACAACCGGGAGCCAATGATTCGGAAGGATTGCGTGCAGGATACTGATCGCAAGGACGCTAAAAAGGAGTTGAACGGAAGCTTCGGACATGAAGACACAAGATAAGAATAAGGTCAAGGCCGACGACTACGCCAAGTCTTATGAAGTAGGCTTGGTGGTTTCCGGTTTTGTCCATAACAAAAACTCTGCGCGGGTGGTCGTAAGCATGGATTGAATGACATTGTCAAAATTAAAGCCAGGGTATTGTGTAACCTTATCATATACTTCGTTATATCCATCACGACCCTGTGGCACATAGCAACTTTGAGCTTTTGTCTTTAATTGCAACCATATATCATCCAGAAATGGGCCCTGATCAGTATTGAGTAGCCAGATCTCTTCTATATCTGCCCAGTTGATTTCGACAGTTTTTCGATCAGGGTGTTCTACCCGGACAAAGTCATCTGTGACTGTGATCTTTAATAGTTCAGATGAATAATCAAACATAGGTTTCTTAATTCGTGCGAAAATTACAGGTGCCTTTTATTATGAGATTTCCCAGATTTCGAACAGCGGTGCTGAATGGAAAGTTATTTTTTATGGTCACATTCTCCATCAAAAGTGTACCCTGGTTGATGATACCACCATTCACTGCATTGCCGCAGAGGATGTTGAGATTTTTCAAAGAAATATTTTTCCCGTTGGGAATGGTAATTACATTCGTTGTTGATGCCTGCACAAAAACAGATTGTCCATTAGGTTGACTAATATGAATATTCCGGTTGAAAATCAGGGGACCAGACGTCAGGATAATAGTATCATTAATTAGCGATGATTTGAAACGAAGTGTATCACCTTCACTTGCACTTAAAAGAGCATTTCGTAAACTGCCCGGACCTGAGTCATTAGTATTTCGTACCCACAACGCAATACTATCCAGGTTAATGCCTGACACACGGCCATTGAGATTATCCACGCACAGGGTGATGTATTGATTATTGCTGAATTCAATTCCTTCAAAGGCCCGTGTTATACTATCTGTCCCTGTGAGAGAATAATTAGAAAATACCTTGGTACCATTAAAAAACTGGTCACCCGTAAAATTGCGAAACTGCCATATTCGACCATAGGACACAAGGGCTAATATGGATTGATCGGGACTGATAGCCGCAGCGGTGACCTGATATTTATCTGAAGCATCACTTGCATATACTTTGAGATTTACTTTTCCCTTATACACTGCTACCAGCGGATTTTGCATGCTACTGCTGGTATTGAGTTCCAATTTGAAATAATTGGTGTAGCCTTCGATCCATCCACCACAATTGTTGGTGTATTTACTCCAGATATTTTTGGTGAACAGATATAGCGCATCATTGTGCCAGATCACCGCTTCACAATTTACAAAGACGGTATCATCACCATCACAATTAATAATATCATACCCGGTGAGGGGATATTTAAAATAATACGTTTCAGGTGTGACACTCATGGAATCCGGATGATTGAGCGACGCCAGGGATAATTTGTGGATTTTAAAAATGAACCTGTTGGGACATTCATTCGGATCGCTGTTGGCATTGCAATTTTTTCCTACCTGGGAGAGATAGATATTACCTGTATTGTCTTTCGCGAGATCTTCCCAGTCCAGATTGGTGGTGTTCAGAATGGTCACTTCTTTCTGAACTGTAACATTGGTGTTGCCTGTAGTGGGTAAAAATTTATAAACTTTTGTTGTAGGGTTCCCCTGATCATTATGTGTCCAGAATGATGTGCCATTAGGATCCAATGCAAGACCGGAAGCCTGCGTGATTTCACCCGTTGAACTAAAGCGACCTTTATTGTCTGGCACGATCAATCCCTGGTAGGACTGGCCTGCCATGGGATGATAAAGCTGCAATAGTAAGATCACTGCCAGAAGTACTCGCATCCGTATGGTTGATGATCGGGGGAAGAGTGGGTAAAGGTACGGGTTTTGGGAGAGAGTGAAAGTGAGGGTGAGATTGAGAGGGTGAGAAAGTAAGAAAGTAAGAAAGTATGCTTCGACACTGGTCGCTTACCGGAATATAAATTCTTTGTGGTCCTATTCTAGTTCAGAATATTTTTGACATCCAAACCCCTAAAAACGTAGCTGCAAGACCCAGTACCACACTTGCGATAATATATAAACCAGCCAACCCTGGATTTCCAGTTTTTATAAGTACTACACTCTCCATGGAGAAAGCAGAAAAGGTTGTGAACCCGCCCAGCAAACCTGTTGTCATAAAGAGCCGCCACTCCTGGCCAGGATTATTTTTTTCAAACAAACCATATAGAATACCGATAGCAAGACATCCCAGAATATTTACGAGCAATGTCCCAAACGGGAATGATGAAACAACCCGTGTTGTAACTGTATGAGACAAGAGATACCGTAATATACCTCCCAGGAAACTACCCAGACCGATTACTAAAATAATTTTTAATTGCATCAGGTTTCTGGTGATGTAAGGTGTTTGTATTTATTGTAAAGGAACGAAATGATCAGTAGTAATAATCCAAGTGACACAAATACAATCGTCTTGGATATTGTGTCCAGGTGAGTGAGGTCATACACGATCAGCTTAATCAACGTCACGGCGAAAAGTACAATAGCACCAATCCGCAGGTGTTTTTTGTTTTTCCAAATACCGATGGCAATCAGCAATAAAGCATAAAGACCCCATAATATGCTTAATCCAAGCTTATTCGATTGATTTGAATGCATCATCTCCAGGATCGTGATCAGCTCACTGCTGGCAACCCAAAGGATAGATGAATGCAAAAGGATATCAAAACCAACTTTCAGGTTTAGTTGAGGCTCTGGTGCTTTATGCTGATACACGAACCGATGCATGACGAAGAGCAGGAAGGCTGCAAACAAATACGATATATACCGAATGTAGACATTCCATAAATGCTTCGGATATTCAGAAAGGGTCGGATCGAGATAGTTGTCACGCAGTTCACTTAACTCATACAAACCTTGTGATAGAAATACAAGGATACATGCAGCAGATAACCCGATCAAAACCAATTGCAGGCTTCGTTCTTTCAGATATTTTAGAAAGAACATCATGAGGATCGCGAAAAAGGCAAGAGAATAATTAATCAACCAGATGGATTTTAATGACCTGTAATCTTCATTTTGATAGTAGCTTGGATACTCCTGGCCATCCGGAGTAATGGTCTTTGCACTGTCTGCGTATAATTGTTCCCAGTAGATTGAAATTTCTATACGGATTGAACAATAGATCACCAATAGCATGACAGCGGGTATCATAAAATTAATGAGATCTTTATACGGATCTGTTTTAGCAGCACCCTGAAGGACATCGGTTTTTTTATTTGTATAAAAGATAAAGGCAAAACATCCAATGAAAAGTAACGATGTCAGAAAGCTAACATTTAAAAACGGTGTACGGCGAGTTTCAGGAATGTCGACGTTATAGGCATCCTGCATAGCTGTCCAGTCACCCACCATACTTGCCAACGCCAATAGCATCATACCGTAAGCCAGCTTTTCATAAAAAACTGTCTTCCGTGAACGACTTATCCAGAATAATAGGTCCGCTTCTCCAGCCCACAGCAACGTAACCCAATTGCCATCCAGCTGAACGGGTATGGCAATTGTTATAAAAATCAAAGCAAGACCTGCAATGAGATAAAATAAATTACGGTCGTAGAGTTTCCGGCTGTAGACTATGATGCTCACACAGGCATGAAGTAGGGCATTCCCAAGTGTAAATAAACCCAGGTACATTTTTGCTTCGAAGAAATTATTCAGCGCTGCAAATCCAAGACCATAGAAGACAAATGAATTCGCCAGAATGAGCAGGATGTCCTCAAACTGGAATTTTTCCTGGTGTTTTAATTTGTAAGCAATAAAGGTCAGGTAAAACGTAGCAAAAAAGATCGTGCCAAAAGCCCAAAAGATGCCACGATGCATCAGTGGTTCGTAATCAATAAAATACCACATCGAAAAAATAAGCCACGTCAATGCAAAGGAGGAATAGTACAGCGACTTCCAATACTTCATGAGGGCAATGGACAGAATGCCGATGTTGATAATAGCCATATATGTATAGAGGACAACAACGTCTGACGTTTGCCTGCCCAATAAAAATGGTATGCCGTACGCTCCGACCAGACCGATATGAGCAATAACCTGTTTGTCATAACGTATTGCAGCAAATACAGTTAATCCGGTCATGATCACCATCAAAGCAAATGCGGCCCATTGAGGCATCAGGGAATAAAAACTATAGGCGGCATACGTAATAAAATACATAATTGCAATGGCTCCACTGACTAACACAGCGCTGAAATCCGCATAGGATTTCTTGAGTCTAATTCCAAATAAAGCAAGTCCGATACCTACAGCGTATCCCAGAAGGATCCTTGTCAATGGACTGATCAGATCATGATCGATTGAATATTTGGCACCAATACCTACCCCAATGACTAATATGGCAATGCCAATTTTACTGATGATATTTTCACCAATATATTTCTCTGAAACCGCATTTTTTTTCACAGGGTTAACCCCTGGAATAGGGGTAAGGGTGGGTGGCGCAGGCTTACTGATTACCTCAACATATTCATCCGGAATAGGCACTTTTGGTATATCTGTATTCCGATCGGTAGCCAGCTCTTGGTGGGAGATGAGTTCAGGATGCATATACTGGTGCAACTCTGCTCGGAGATCCTGCATCTCTTTGGAAACCTGATCGTGGCGTTGCATAAGAAGATTGAGCTTACGAATCAGGTGCTCGATCTGGTCATTATCCTGAGGCATGTCCAAGTTGGTTTCGAGAAGTTGAATGCAGATACTGCACTAAAGTTCGTCAATCTTACCCAGCTTGTAGTAAGGAATATAGGAAAGGGTAGGTGCTGCTTATCTATCGGATACGAGGCCGTGTTCATGCAGCACTTCCTGTTCGTCACCGGAGATATAAGCGAATATTTTCATTTCGTCCTCATCCGTGCGCAGAAAATATATGACCTGAAAATCAATCGTACCGGCATTTTGATTTTTCTGATAAGCGTACTGCCATTGCACTTTTACCATGTCATGATAAATGTCGAGCGATTCAATCCGGGTATCGGTGATATGCATGGATTTACTTCCGATGTGCTTATAAAATTCAATTCCTTTCAGAATATTTTCAACACAGGAGGCATCATTTTTTCCACAGGATACTCCATCTCGAGTGGATTCGGCAAAACATTCAGCAAAAGATTCACTCATGATTTCCTCGATATCGGCAATCTGTTCGTTGAGGGAATTATTGAAGTGACGTTCATACGCTTCGAAGAATGTCTGGATGGTTTGGCTACGCTCTTCCATTAAATCATTGGTCAGGTTACCATCTTAAATGATGGAAAAGGGTAATTTGTTCTGGAGGATGATCAGATCTCCTCAAAATTTTTCACCAGGTCGGAATCTTTGGGGATGATAATCAGGATATAATGGCGTGGCAGGAGCCAGCTGATGGGTCGCATCAGATAATCAATTGCCTCGGGCGTATGATCTTCATTGAAGATATTGAAAACCAATTGCTGTACCACAGTGCCGTCCATTTTGCGGGCCATCATCATGAAGGATGGTTTGGCGATGCCATTATTTTTTAGAAAAGTTCGTAGGATATTGCGGGTATGCATGGGGACATACGACTCAGAAGGTTGACCGATTAGCACTTCTTCTTCTGCTATAATGACTTCGGTTGGCGGTACTGTCGGTGTCTGAGCATCCGAATAAAATTTCTGGCTGACATGGAGATTGACAATGTCGCCATACGTAAACACCCAGTCGCCACTAGCTTCGGTCGGATTGATAACAATCCCCCAGCCATTGTGCAGGATAAAATCATCTTTCATGTTCCGGATGCAAAAAGATTCGAACGACTGCCTTGGGATGGGTGAGCGCATGACGAAATAGGGGAAACCATCAGGACCCGTAAGCAATTCAGGATCGCCTTTCATGAAGCTGGCAGTCTCCACGTTTTCAAGAAATGTAGTGCGCCACTGATCGTCGCGCTGTTCTGCCGGAACAGTGAATAGATCAACCATGACCTGAGTTTTGGTGATATCACATTCTGGTCGGGTTGGAACCGGAGGTGGTGGATGGGAGGGGATGGGTGGTGGTTCCATAGGCATTGATTTTTTCTGCGAGGTTGTTTGTTCTTGATTTCAATTGATTCGTGAATATACGATGGGCCTGCAGCTTGCGGGTTGCAGCTTGCGGCATGCGGCTTTCGGCTTTAAGGGGTTGCAAAGAATCAGTATTCCTACGGAACCTGGAATGAATACGCCGGGAAATAATTTCTCAATAATTCTTACTTTCTTACATACCGTTCCTGTAGCACCAGGATGAGTTTAGTAAGCGTTGCGTTGAGCTTGTCGAAATGTCGAAGCATACTTTCTTACTTCTTACTTTCTTATTTTCTTACTGTCTTACTTTCTTACACTCTGCTATGACAACAAATCTTCAAAATAAATCAGCCCTCATCACCGGAGGTTCTAAAGGTATCGGCCTGGGTGTCGCAGAATCTATGGCCCTGGAAGGAATGCGGGTAGCTATTACCAGCCGAAATGGAACTGAAGCAGAAAAAGCCGCAGAAAAACTGAAGGCGGTAGGTGCAGCAGATGCTATCGGGTACGAAGCAGATGTACGGGATGATCAACGTATGAATGAAATTGCCGCCGACCTTCAGAAGCGATGGACATCCCTGGATGTTGTGATCGCTAATGCGGGCGTAGGCCATTTTGATCCGATTGACACAATGTCTCTTG
>JBBREG010000120.1:0-10657 GCA_038203125.1 Chitinophagales bacterium | reverse complement strand
AGCTTGTTGGAAAAAATAAAGAATCGGACAATGCCAAGACAGTCCATGATCAGCTCTTCGACATGGAGGTCACCAAGTTCGCAAAGTACTTTACGATCGAGCAAAAAGTAAAGATCACCGACATCTCCAAACCCATCTCTGGGTATCTGGAGTTTATGACGTGTAATGATGAGCGCTGCCTGCCACCGGATGAGGTAGTGTTTAGTCTCAAACCCATTAAAGGTTCAACTGGTGATGCTGGATCAAAAACAGATCCGAAGGGAGCTGTGGCATCCACAGGTGCTGATGAAAAATCATCAGTGAAAACCGGCAGTCCCGCTGACGAAAAAAAAAAATCAGATGAGAATTTTGAAGTAGGATCCGGAAATGAATCTTCTGGATTTAATTCAAATGACAGACCCTCCTCTGAATCAGGAATATTAAAACCTGTCACGTGGTCATTCAGATCTGAAAAAAAATCAGATGGTATTTATGAGGTGATCGCGGAGGCTGTCATCGAGGATGGTTGGCACATCTATGCATCGGGTGAACAACAAGTAAATGGTCCCACTCCTACTTTTCTGACGATTAACAAAAATGACAACTATGTGATCGAAGGCGTCGTCAATCAATCCGGTAGTCAGCGAATCGAAGGTCATGACCCGTATTTTGATTTGCACGTTGTCAAATTCAAACATGATGCACGTTTTTCCCAGCGCATCAAATCTGACCAACCTTCCATTATTGTTGGATCATTAGAATTTATGACCTGTAATGAATCACGTTGCATCCCGGCAGAACTGATCGAGTTTAAGATCGATCTGACGAGTGGATTACAGTTAGTGGATAATACACTTCAGCGACCTGGTGCGGATGATGATGGTGTGATTGATCAGTCGATCACCAGCCTGCAATCCACCTATGCGGATCCCCTAAGCGATTGCGGCGAGAAGCAGGAGACGTCTTCCAATTTATTCTGGATGTTTTTCCTTGGCTTCGGCGGTGGTTTGTTGGCGTTGCTGACACCATGTGTGTTTCCTATGATTCCATTGACGGTTAGTTTTTTTACGAAAGACACAAAGAGAAGAGGCTGGCAAAATGGATTGTGGTATGGTGCATCGATCATCGTCATCTATGTTGCATTAGGTATTCTGCTAACACTGGTTTTTGGAGCATCTGCATTAAATGATCTCTCCACCAATGCGATTGCTAACACGATCTTCTTTGTGATCTTTATCTTTTTCGCCTTGTCCTTTTTTGGCTACTATGAGATTACGTTGCCCAGCAGCTGGAGCAACAAGAGTGATGCTATGGCTGATAAAGGTGGATTGATCGGCATCTTCTTTATGGCTGCCACCCTGTCTATTGTTTCCTTTTCCTGTACTGGTCCCTTAATTGGATCTGCCCTTGTGGAAGCATCCTCAGAAGGCACCCTGGGACCTGCTATCGTGATGTTTGGTTTTTCACTCGCATTAGCCATTCCATTTGGTCTCTTCGCCATTTTTCCCGCATGGCTAAATTCACTACCCAAATCTGGTGGATGGATGAATAGTGTAAAAGTCATACTTGGTTTTGTGGAACTTGCCCTGGCATTTAAATTCCTTTCTGTAGCTGATATGGCCTCTCATTGGGGCTTTCTGCGATATGAACTATTCATGGGTATCTGGGTGGTGATCTGCATCGCGATGTCCCTTTATATGTTTGGGATCATTCGATTCCCGCATGATAATCCAAACAGAAAAGTCAAACCAATCCCTGCCTTCATAGGTATCTTTTTCCTGGCGCTCGGCCTGTATCTTGCTACAGGATTCTTTAGAAGTGAAAAAACAGGAACCTACAATGCACTCAGTATCATGAGTGGTCTTGCACCTCCCGCGCATTACAATTTTTTCGTTCCGGTCAAAGAGATCAATGCAGACCTGAAGTCACAATATGCATCGCTGACAAAATGTGCGAATAATTTTGACTGCTTCCATGACTATTTTGAAGGTCTGGCATACGCTAAACAAAAGAACAAGCCGATCCTCCTGGATTTTACCGGGTATGGATGCGTCAATTGCCGTAAGACGGAAGAACACATCTGGGTGGATGATGATGTGCGACGTAAGATCAATGAGGAATTTGTACTGGTCTCCCTGTATGTAGATGATAAAGAAGCATTGGATACCATTATGCATTCAGCTATACAGAACAAGCGAATCAAGACTGTGGGTGATGTGTGGGCAGATTTTCAGATTGTCAATTTTAAACAAAATTCGCAGCCACTGTACGTATTGATTTCACCAGATCAGCAAATCCTTACGACACCAAAAGGATATGATCCGGATATTGACGCCTACAATGCTTTCCTGGATTGTGGTCTCAACGCATTTAAAGAACTGAATGCACCCGTGCTGGGAAGTGCTAAATAAAACATGTGTGGCGGAATCCAAAAGAGATCTGTTGAAACATAAAAGGCATTGGATATACCAGTGCCTTTTATATTTCTATTAAAAAAATTTCTGCTAGTAAAACCAGGCGATGCTTGCTGCAATAACAATAATAATTAACAGCAAAAAGACAGCACTGAGCACAGTTCCGATAATGGCCATGGTAGGATTATTATCCCTGCTGATCCCGATGATCCCCAGGACAAGTCCAGCGATAAGCAGAGCTAGTCCGAGATAAGGGATAAAGAGACCAACTACAGAAAAGATTAATGATAACAATCCGTACAGGTTACCACCAGCTGCATTTCCTGCCTGCTCCAGGGTCATGGTACCTTCAATCTTACCCTTATTGACTTTCCGGGCAAGGTTCTTTTGCATGGCTTTGAATGCCAGCTTTTGCGTCCATTTTAATCCTTTACCATCAGCCTTTTTAAAACTTGAAATATCTACTGCCAGGAAATCATTGACAGTCATCAGGCTTGCTGCACCATATGCAGTAGTGGCTTCGGCGGCGTGACGATTCACTGCCAGGGCTTCGTGGGAGAAGGTAAAGCCTGCCAATAAAAGGAATGTGAGAAAAATTTGTTTCATAATTGAATTTCGTTTTGTGTGTTAGAAAAAATAATTGGGGGCCATACAGATGCATGATTGCCTGTTGACAAAGTAAAGAAATAGAAAGTATATTCTGAGGTTATGGAACCGCTAAAGTTGTCTCAAGAAAGTGTTATAAATTTTCCAGGGAGTAATATCGGATCATCCCCTGAATATCCTTATCCACCTTGCCTTTCGGTGCCAGCTTAAAGAAGATCTTATGAGAATCAAAGTCCTCTGGTAGTAACTCATCCAGGCACTCGATCGCTTCCTGCTTTTGACCCAACCGGAACAAGCATGCAGCCTTGCAATAGGACAGGCGCGGACCCACCGTATGCTCGTCAGCTTCTTCAAGAACATCGAGCGCTTTCTGAAGCTTATTTCTGCGCATGAGAAATTTCACATGAGCCAGCCAATAATTTTCTTCTTCAGGCCCCGTTTCAGTTGACTTGGTATAGTAGAAATCTGCTTTGCCGAATTGTTTGGTTTTCTCGTAGCAATAGGCTAGTTCAGCGTAATATTCTTCACGACGGTCATCCAGACGAATGGCTTTGATCAGGGAGCTGATGGCATTACTGTAGTTGCCTTCGCGAGCATAACAGATCCCCAGGAGATAATATACATCATCGATATACTGATCGATTTTAAGTGCCTCGATCAGGTAGTCTTTTGCGACAGCATATTTACGAAGCTTAAGCATACATTCTGCTGCCGGCACAAGGTAATCCTGGTTGTGACCGAATCGTTGCAGAAGTTCCTGATAGATGACCAGTGCTTTTTTGTGGTCGCCCATCTGGCAGCATAATTCTGCGCAGTCGAGATATCCGTTTTTAAATTCCGGATTGACGATATAACTGTATTCCAGGGAGCGGATGGCATTTTTATAATCACCTTCACAGCTATACGCATGTCCAAGATTAAACCATGCGAGATAATTGTATGCGTCCTGATCAAGCAGATCATTATGGAATTCAATACTTTCCTGGTACAATCGTGACCATTCGACACAAAGCCAGATATGCTCGAGGGCTTCTTCGTTTTTAGGGTCGATGGTCAGGACATCGCGTAGTTTATGGTACATCTGGTTATACTCACGCATACACTCATAGATGTACGCTTCAGCGAGGTAGAGATCTACACACGAGTTGAGCGTCATCTGATCACTGCAGGAATCAACCATCGTAAATGCTTTCTCGTAGTCACCGAGCTGGGCTGTTACTTTGATTTTCATCAACTGCATTTCCGGATGCCGTGGGTATAAGTTGAGGGCGATATCCAATGTCTCATTCGCTTCCTTGTAATCTTCTTCCTGGAGGAGCAGGCGGGATTTGATCACGTAAAATTCTGCGTGGTGACTTGCGTATTGCATTGCATAATCAAGAGCCTCCAGCGCTTTTTCTGTGAGCGATTCCGAGATATAGAATTGTATGAGATTGAGATAATCTTTTTCGTCCCAGTGTGACGACTCCCCGCGTAATATCATGTTCTCAAAAACAGATACAAACTCGGGAAGAGACAGGTTTGGTTTCGTTCTGTACTCCATGCAAATACTGAATGGGATTATAAAAAATTCGCGTTGGTAAATATAACCAAAACGGTCCCAAACATACGATATACATTGACATTTGTATGTCTTACTGATTGGGATACATACAGTCAACAGTCATCTGTAATATTCACATACATAGCTTCTTATACAGCTCAGTTTTCATACCTTATTTTTACTACATAGATAAGTGGCTCTATTCCACATCAGTATGTATCAGCTTCGATACATATGACTACCCTCTTTTTTTATATTTTTTTATCCACATTCCCCAAATAGGGACATACCTGCAGGATAGATCATGTCAAATAAATAAAATCAACATGCGATATCTAATTAAAAAGAAGTACCCCATCTGCACAGATGGGGTACTTCGTGATCCATTTTTTCCTTTCTGCTGAAATTTAATCCCGCCTCAAATCCTTTGCTTTCCGCAAAAGCTCACGGTTGAACTCCCGCTCCGCAGCGTGAAGCATCAGAATTTTTCTTGGGGAGATTGCGGTCTTTAGCCTTGACAACAGATCTCGTTTCAGCGCTTGCTTCTTTTCTTCCATTAGAAGATGTTGTTCAATGATGGTAGTTGCTTCTGCATCGGTAACATTCATCAGATCAGGTCGCTCTGTATCATCTCTCAGATTCTTCAGCTGATCTTTGTGTTCATTATAGATAGGCCAGAATTTTGCGGCTTCACCCGGAGTCAGACTTAACTTCTGGGTAATAAATGCAACACGTTGTGCTTCGATCCGCTCACGCGTCTCCTTATTCAAATGGCCACCTTGTGCCTGACCCCAAAGCGGTATGATGCTAAAGAGGCATCCGATTAATAACAAATTGAGTTTCATTGACTATAGGTTATGTGTTATTTTAAAATAAATCTTCTATTATTTCGTCACTGGATTCTTCCATAAGATATTCATGTATAGCATCAGCAGAAACATCCCATGGTGCATCGTGCGGCACCTGATCTCCGTATTCGAGTAACCCTTCAAATTCATCTATATTCTCCCTGACGTATTCATACGCTTCAGCAGATGTGATGGGCATTGGTACATGATCTTTTTGGTTGATGAAAAACAACCCGATACATACGCCTGTAAGAATTGCTGCAATAGCTATGACCTGCTTCCAGGTTATTACTTTTATTTTAGGTTGAGACGCTTCCTTTTTCCATCGGTTTAAAATCTCATCCGGTAATTGATCAAAATAATTCTCCGGTGGCGTATACTCCGGTAGTTCCGGCAAGCCGTGTGTTATGGCTCTTATCTCATCCTGTATTTCTCTTTTCTCATTCATGGCTTTATAAAATTTGTTTGGCCCGAAATGCTTCTTCAATTTTTTTGACCGCATGATGAAAGGAAGCCTTCAGGGCACCTTCCGTAACGTTAAGGATCCCGGACATCTCCTTATAACTCAATTCATCAAAATACCGCATCCGGAAGACCCTCTGCTGGCGCTCAGGGAGTTGATTTACGGCTTCATTCAGTGATATTGTAATATGATCAGCATCTATGAAAGCCTCTGCTTCGCCCGTTGTTTGTGCGTTGATTTCCGTATACCTTGACCGGACACCGGCCTTTTGATAGTTGATCACTTCGTTGCAGGCGATCCTGTACATCCATGTATAGAGCTCCGAGCGTCCTTCAAAATTTCCAATATGACGGAAGATCTTGATAAACGTATTCTGCAGTACGTCGTCCGTATCAGCATGTGAGGGCAATCTATGCCGTATGACGTGATAGAGTCTTTGCTGATATTTTATGACCAGTTGCCTGAAGCCGTCTTCATGGCTACCCGGGTGATGTATCAATGCAAGTAAGGCTTCATCCGTCATCTGTATCGGTCGATCATTTCTTGGACAACGGAAGATAAAGAAGGTTTAATGTCATCTTCTGAAAGCTCTGCCATACGCTGTTATCTTTAAGCGATGAAGGCATTTCCATTAAGTATGCTAAAACTGTTTGGATGGCAGGTGGTAGGTGGTATACCTCCGGAGTTGAAGAAGTTTGTGGTTACCGTCGCACCGCATACAAGCTGGAAGGATTTTTTCCTTGGATTAACAGTGCGTGCTTCACTGGGCAGAAAGATCTATTATCTCGGTAAAAAAGAATTGTTTGACAGCCCGATTGGCTTCTTTTTTTGGTGGACTGGCGGCAGGCCTGTGGATCGTAAGCATAAGACTGGTCTGGTGGATCAGGTAGTTGCGTTATATAATGGCAGTCCGGAATTTGCTATCGCCCTGGCAATAGAGGGTACCCGTAAAAAAGTCAGGGATTTCAAGACAGGATTTTATTATATAGCGCGAAAGGCTGGTGTGCCGATCATTCCCTGCCTGTTTGATTACGAACACAAACGTGTCTCTTTTCTTGCCCCATTTTATCCCACAGCAGACGCTAAGAAAGACCTCGATTATCTATGGTCCGTATACGTTGGCATCAAAGGTGCCAATCCTGAATGGAGCATTACAGATGAACGCCAACCCAATTGAAAACTATTCTTATTGGATCCCATTTATAGGTGCTGACACATGATGCTCAATTATAAAATCTACGGAAACGGCGAACCTGTGGTGATTCTTCATGGATTATTTGGTATGCTTGACAATTGGGGCACGCTCGCACGATCACTTGAAAGCTCCTATCAAATTATTCTCGTTGATCTACGAAATCATGGACGCTCTCCCGATGATGCGGAAATGAACTATGCCGTCATGGCGAAGGATATATTGGAGCTCATAGATGACCTTGAGATGGAACAACCTGTGATTATGGGTCATTCGATGGGTGGGAAAGTGGCTATGCAATTTGCATTTCAATTTCCGGAACGGCTATCCAAACTGATCGTTGTTGATATTGCTCCAAGGAAGTATCCACCACATCATGAAGTGGTCATTTCAGCCATTCAGGCGCTACATCCGGAGACATTAACAGATCGATCACAGGCTGAAGAAATAGCAAGAACGTACCTGGGGGATGACGAAGCCACGATTCAGTTTCTGTTGAAAAATATGGGCCGCAGGGCTGAAGGCGGATTTGAGTGGAAAGCGAATATGCCGGTCATTATCGATGCATACGATGCATTAATGGCTGAAGTCTCAACAGACACGCCATTTACAAAGCCTGTGTTGTTTATCAGGGGGGCTGATTCAGATTCTATACGGGTGGAAGATGAAGTTCAGATCAGCAAATTTTTTCCAAATTCCAGTCTCCTGGTCATTCCGGAAGCTGGTCATTGGGTGCATGCGGACCAGCCTGCAGCACTTTTGGAGACACTCCTTCCGTTTTTACAGACATGACCCTCCTTCTACGGGCATTTTTGTTGGCTTTTAGGGCTAAAAAGGGTAAATTTGGGTATCCTCTCAGGACTTAGTTAAGAATAACCCTTCATTTGATGAGAACGAGAATTTACACAAGCTTCATTTTTATCCTTTTTGCCTTCCAATATTCCTTCAGCCAGATGGTGGTAGGGCAGGATACGCTTATAGGCAATGAGTGGATCAACTATGATCAGAAATACTTCAAATTTTTTGTAGAGACGGATGGTGTATTCCGGGTTACAAAAGAAACTTTGCTGTCAGCAGGTGTACCTGAAAATGAAATAGATGGTGGAAAACTGCGGATCTATAATTTAGGACAACAGATCCCATTGTATGCCACGAATGAAGGAATTTTTAACAACGGTGATTTTATAGAATTTTTCGGAACAAAAAATAGAAGTGCATTTGATCAATTCCTGTATTTACGTCCTGCACAGGATTTGCTAAATCCCGATCACAGTATGTACACGGACCGCAATCCGTATTTCCTTACATACGCCGGCAGTGATATACCCAACAGGGTGAATACACTTGTCAATGATCTGACAAACCTCCCCGGATTAGAACCGTATTTTCTTCACCAGGAAAAAGTAAATTTTAATACCGATCATTTTGAACCTTATTATCCCATAGCTGGAGGTGGTGCTGTATCTTATTCAAGCTACATGCATGGAGAAGGATTTGGAAGACCGAGTGAAAATTCCAGCACAACTGCGATCCCATCTCTAAATCGCTATGCTGGAGCTCCGGATGCAACTCTTCATATTCGATTTGTATCCACCAATTATGGTAATCATAGTTTTATTGTTTCTTTCAATAATCAGGCATTGGATACTGTCTCCATACTTGATCTGAAAATTAGTGACCTTTCATATTCGATTCCAATCAGTCTGCTTGGTGATAATAACGAAGTAAAACTCATAGCGATAAATTCTGGCAGCCGGCACTCTGTAGTTTCGTTGGCGCTTACTTATGCTCAACCTTCCGGTGAGGCTTCCTGGCCCGTAACCCAAATCATTCTGGAAGGCCAGACCAGCAAACAGTATCATCTTTTGAATAACCAGGTAGACGGGCTCATCGTACTGTATACATTGGATGGCGCCATGCGGATGATCACCAATTCACAGCAGGAGTTTGTATGGCCGGAGACATTAGAAAACATTTCTTTGTTTGGTACAGATATTGAAAATGGGATTGTTGATATCACATCGCTGGAAGAAAAGACATTTACCGATTATCAGCAGGACGATACAGAATTTGTAGTGATTACACATCCATCCATCATGGATGAAGGCACGAACAGCTCGTATATCCAATACAGGAATTCGATTGCGGGTGGCGGTTACGCATCCAAGGCATATTCGATATTGGATATTTATGATCAATTCGGATATGGTGTGGAGAAGCATCCGCAGAGCGTTCGAAATTTTGTGGAGATGATGCACCGGCACTGGCCATCAGCACAAACAATATTTATTGCGGGACGAGCCATTGAATATTACAGATCCAGATACCCGGGCACTTGGGAACCCTGGTTTTACGTACCCACCTTTGGAAGAGCAGGCTCTGATAACCTTCTGGCGGCTACCCTTTGGGATTTGGTCCCGAGATACCCGATAGGTCGCCTGGCTGTCACAGATCGGCAAGGGGTGAATATCTACCTTGATAAAGTAAAAGAACATGATATGGCCATCAATCTGCCTCAGAGTCTGGAGGATAAAGCCTGGATTAAAAATGTCATGCATATCGGGGGTGGAAAAACCGCAACAGAACAAAATGATTTCAAATCAACACTGAATACGCTGGGAAATATTCTCGTAACAAATGAGATCGGAGCGAAAGTCAGTTTCTTCCACAAAGAATCCACAGACTTTATTGGTGAATCACAATCGCGACAAATTGAAAAATTATTAGAGGAGGGAAATTCACTTATCAATTATTTGGGTCATTCGTCTGCTACGACATTTGAGTTTAACATCAATGAAGCAAATGAATGGGATAATAAGGGCAGGTATCCTGTATTCAGTGCGATGGGGTGTAGTGCAGGTCAGATTCATGGTCCACTACAAAGTCTCAGTGACCGGTATGTTCAGATCGCGGACGAGGGTGCAATTGCTTTTATTTCGGGATCCAGTTCACAATTTGCATCTGCATTGATCAAATGGGCCAAACCCTGGTATGAATACCTGGGTGGAGAAGGTTATTATAAGACTGTTGGAGAAGCCAACCTGGTCGGGCTCAAGGAAGTTGCAAAATCTGTTGATGTCAACAGTGCTCTTTCGAACCAATACAGATATCTGCTCGAGCAACAAACCTACCAGGGTGATCCGACTATCCGATTGCATCCGATGCCTGGACCCGACTATCTGGTTGACAGGTTATCTGTGAAAATCGGTCCGGATATAATGAGTACAAAGCTGGATAGTTTTGATGTGAGTTTTCGTATTGCTAACATTGGTCGCAATCTTCATCAGACGGTTTCCTATTCAGTCCATATTCAGAATGGCAGCGGTGCGATTACGGATATATATTCAGGTCAGGCGGAAGCCAGGAGATTTGAAACAGCGGTTACATTACGTCTGCCGCTTGCTATAGGGGGAAAGGCTGGTCTGTACAGGTTACTGGTGATCGTGGATCCGATTCAGGCTGTGGATGAATTGCCGGCACCGATGGCTGAATCCAATAATAACCTTACGGACAACCGTGGGGTTGCGGGTAGTCCATTTGTAGTGGTGGACAATTTAATTTCAGCAGTGTATCCTCCGTATTTTGCAATCGTCACTACCGGCACTCCGCAAT
>JBBREG010000119.1:0-10664 GCA_038203125.1 Chitinophagales bacterium | reverse complement strand
ATTACATCCCGTAAAGCGAAGGAAAACCGCAGGACGACCTGTCCTGGCACCTTCACCCTGGAGTGTATAATAGATCTCTTTTACTTTATATGATGCCATGTGATTCTAACTGACGATTGCCGTTGCCTCAATTTCAACAACGAATTCAGGGGCGATTAATTTGGATACTTCCACCATGGTGGTCACAGGGGCGATGGATTGGAATATTTCTCCATGTGCCATGCCAATATTTTCCCAGTCGTTTATATTGGTGACATACATACGTGTCCGTACTACATCTTCCACCTTCCCGCCTAATTCGGTAATAGCATGTATGATGATTTCTAAAGCCCGCTGGGTTTGCAAATGAGGATCACCTGGTGCATACGGAGCTCCGTTTTCATCCACAGCGCATGTTCCAGATATTTCAATAACATTTCCAATACGTATACCCCTCGAATATCCTACGATGCTTTCCCATTTTGCACCTGTCTTGTATGTAATCCTGTCTGCCATTTGATTGGTTTAAATTTTTAAATAATTAACTTGGAGGGGCTATAATAGCCATTGGATCATGCTATAGACGACCACAGTAAGAATCATGGATCCGTCGGTGATGCCGGAGAAAAAATAATCATCCTTTATGACTGCACTTTTATGCAAAATCCAGACCGTAAAAATGCACATGAGGATCATGGTTAGCACATATGCTTCATTGATATAATGCAGAGATAAGAATGCCGCCAGCAGTATAATTACCACGCAAAAAAACCGACCCCAACGAATACTCCGTTTTAAACCAAATCGTGACGGCATCGTCTGCAATCCCACAGATTGATCAATGGTCATATCCCGGATTTCAAAAGGAATCGTGATCGCAAGAATAAAAAACATTCTTTCCACACCCATGATGATTGCAAGATGCAGCGGCTGATGTAAGAAATAATATGCCGGCAAAAAAGCAGTCAGCCATGCCCATGACCATCCGATCATGATGATTTTACTCCAGCCAAGATCGCGTAATCTTCGTCCACCTGTCATCAGGGGAAGTACATAGGAAAGCGCAATACTTCCTCCGGGCAGAAGCCAGAGGATAAATGGTAGACTTGCATGCGGAATAAAAAACCAGAATGACAGGACAACCCAAAGTATCGAATATATCCAGATGTGATATTTGTATTTTCGGATTACACTATACCGGTCGCTTGTAGTAACGTGCGCTAGTTTGTGCAGACCAATTACCCTGTGGGCCCCATATAATGCCGCGGTAGCGATACCTACCAGCATGATATAATCCAGGTGGCCTCGAACGTCTCCCAGTAATTCAAATGTAAAGGCAGTAATGCAGGCTGCACATAACCCGATAAAGGCTCCACCGTATAAAAGCAGATTGACAATATCACGCAGATATCTATCGATCAAGATATTTGAAATTGAAACCTGGTTTGATTTTCTGCAGCGTGGCTACCATTAATGCAATCAGGTGATCGACGTCACTAAAGTTGGCCATCTCTACAGTTGTATGCATGTAGCGTAAAGGGATTGAAATCAAAGCAGATGGTATGCCTCCAATAGCATAAGCAAAAGCATCTGTGTCTGTACCCGTACTCCTGGATGAAGCTACTCGTTGTATGGGAATATTATTCTCTTTAGCAGCCTCTTCGATTAGTTCCAATAGCTTGCGGTGTACAGAAGGAGCGTATGCTACTGCTGGTCCTTCACCTAATTTTATATCACCTTCCTGCTTGGGATCAATTAACGGTGTATGTGTGTCATGTGTGACATCGCAACATATTGCAACGTCAGGACGGATCGTTTCTACAATCATCTGAGCTCCACGAAGACCCACTTCCTCCTGCACAGAATTCACCACATAGAGCGAGTAGGGGAGATGTATCTTTTGTTCAAATAGTTTCCGGGCTACTTCAGCCATGCAGAATCCACCCAGCCGATTGTCGAGTGCTCTGCCTATAAAGTTGCGCTTATTGATTTCTTCATATGGATCATTATACATAACGACACACCCAACATGAACACCCATGCTTTCAACTTCCTTTTTGTCTTTAGCCCCCACATCAATAAATATGTTTTCCAGAGTCGGCGCGAGGTTCGCATCTTTCCCTCTGCGCATATGGATAGCAGGCCATCCAAATACGCCACGTACGATACCGCTTTTAGTATGAATGCTCACCCTTCTGCTGGCAGCAATCGTCTGATCGGATCCGCCATTGCGAATTACGTGAATAAAACCTTTATCAGAAATGTAATTGACATACCAAGAGATCTCATCCGCATGCCCCTCGATGATGACTTTATATTTTTTGCCAGGATTCAGGATGGCGTAGGCAGTGCCATAAACATCCGTATGCCATTCATCTACATAGGGTGTAATATAATCCAGCCAGATCTGCTGTCCTTTGGTCTCAAAACCCGTTGGGCTTGCGTTACTTAAATATTCCCTGAGAAATTTTTTAGCTTTCTTATCAATCACGTTTTGTCAGTTATTGTTGTACCAGAAATTGATCTGACCATTCTTTTGGATTCGCAGACCAGTCCTTTAATAATGCGAGATGATGTGACTCAATTCTTTTTTCATCCGCTGCCACCTGGATGACCGTGTTATAATCTGTAAGAGTTTTGAATGTGCAGTTTGAATTTTGAAACGCCACTTTTGCCAGCGGTAAGCCGTATTGAAAAATAGCAATAACGCCAACTACCTCCGCAGACACCAGACGGATCGCCTCTACAGCTTGCAGACTGCTCATCCCGGTAGAGATCAGGTCCTCCACCACCAAGACTTTAGCATAGGGTGCTATTTCACCTTCAATGAGATTCTGGCGGCCGTGATCCTTTGGTTTGGATCGTACATAGGCAAAAGGCATCTTTAACCTGTCAGCAAGTAAAGCCCCATGAGCTATACCTGCCGTCGCCACGCCAGCGACTGTATCAAACAATTCAAAATCTTTCACCACCTTCACCATGAAATCGATCAGCAACGTTCTGATCTCCGGGTGTGATAACAAAATGCGATTGTCACAATAGATGGGAGACTTTAAACCTGATGCCCACGTAAAGGGTTTATCAGGTTGGATACGGACGGCGCCAGTCTCGAGTAGTTTTGATGCAAGTATTTGATTATTAATCATTTGTAACAGATCAAGAATTGATGCAAAGGTATAAAATATACATTAACGAGAGCCCTTTGATCCTGACACAAACTTCCAATCTCGCGGATGAAAATGTTTTTGATCGATCCCTCATTCATGCTATCTATCGGGGAAAACCAAAAATGCTTCTAAACTATATTGAGCTCCTGGAAAAAAATAAACACCATGAAGGCATTATCATCCAGGCTGATAATGTTGATCAGTTGTGGCGTGATTTTAAGTCCCTTTATTTTTACATCAAAGCTGGCGGTGGATTAGTATTAAATCCTTTTGGAAAAATATTACTCATCTATCGGCGGAATGTTTGGGACCTGCCCAAAGGAAAACAAGATCCTGGTGAAACATTAGCGCAAACAGCCCTACGGGAAGTTCGTGAAGAAACAGGTTTAGCAGACCTGAAGCTCGTAGAAAAACTCGGCAATGGATATCATTGCTACATGATGAGTAAACAAAGAACACTCAAGCGAACACGATGGTATATGATGCATACGCAGACCCCTTCACAACTCATACTTCAAAAAGAAGAAGGTATCCAGGACGCCGCCTGGTTTGACCCGCGTGAGATACCAAAGCTCAATATGCCCATGTTTAATAATATCCGGGATGTGCTCCTGAGATTCAACGAAGAAAAACTTTCCCAGCCCGGATCAGATAAACAATAAAGACCCAATCCGGATCATCGTACTTCCTTCTTCCAGCGCGATTTGGTAATCTCCTGACATCCCCATGCTCAGAACATTGAAATCATTATTGTCTTTAAAATATTCATCACGTAATTGAATAAAATGCTGATGCAGCTGTTTGAACTCTGCACGAACCTGGGCTTGATTTTGAGTCAGGCTGGCCATGCCCATCACACCTCTTATTCTGACATTTGAAAAATTCAGATGTTCATCGTTCTTAAGAAGTTCAAGGAGTTCATTAAAATCCCATCCGTATTTCGTTTCCTCTGTTGCCACCTTGATTTGCAATAAGCAATTGACCATAATGCCTGCTTCTTTTGCTTCTTCATCAATAACCTTCCAAAGTTTAAGGCTATCCAGGGAATGTATCCAGGAGACGTACGTAATGATATGTTTTACCTTATTGGTCTGGAGGTGACCAATGAGATGCCATCGAATATCATTCGGCAGCAAAGATGCTTTTACAATTAGCTCCTGGGCTTTGTTTTCACCAAAATCTTTTTGCCCCATCTGATACAGATCCTGTATTTCTTTTTCCTTCCGGTTCTTTGTGACGGCAAGCAAACTTGCCTGGTAAGGTTCACAGGCTTTCAGGAGACTATAGAAGGGATGTAATGGATTTGGCACAGTTTATGGTATTATTATTTTTGATAATATGAATTTCACCTGGGAAAGAGGTGTATTTGTATTTCGTTGGAATTAACAATATCGAAAGTAACAGGTTCGTTTTTCGGGAGTCTTATCTTTCAAAGTCCACGAATGCCGGATCACTACTTCATTTTTTAAAACTAATCGTTATGAGTGCTAATCGTGAAAAATCAACAAGGATCATGGGTTTCGTGGTATCCATCTTACTCCACGGTATCTTCTTTGCAGGATGTATTGCTATTGACTACACCAACAAAACAGACGTGGTAGCAGACCCGCAACCGTCAGAAATAAATCAGGCGGCTGATATCAGCGCAGATCACAAAAGCTGAGTATTTTTAAAATAATCCGTGGATCTGGCTGCTCACCAATGATATGATCTTGCCCATGTCCTCCGCATTTTTTTCAAAATCAATATCATCCGCATTGATTATCAGAAGGGGTCCTTCCCGGTAATTCTCAATCCATTCATCGTATTTCTGGTTGAGCCTCTTGAGGTAATCAAGGCTCATGCTGCCTTCATAGCTGCGCCCTCTTGAATGGATGTGCTTCACTAATGTAGGAATGCTTGCCTGCAGGTAGATCAGCAGATCCGGTGGCGACACCTGTGCACTCATGTTTTTAAACAGGGTAAAGTAATTTTCAAAATCCCTGCGCGCCATCAATCCCATCTCATGCAGGTTAGGTGCAAAGATGTAGGCATCTTCAAATATCGTCCGGTCCTGTATCACCGTCTTGTCACCGTTACGGATATTGATGATCTGCTGATAGCGACTATTAAGAAAATAGATCTGCAGGTTGAATGACCAGCGATGCATATCATCATAAAAATCACTCAAATAGGGGTTATTAGTCGTGTCCTCGTAATGGACCTCCCACCCGAAATGCCGTGCCAGTCGGGTGGATAACGTTGTCTTTCCTGCACCGATATTACCGGCAACAGCCACATGCTTGATAATGGTTTTGGGTGCAGGCATCAGTGCAAAGCTTAAAAATTAATAGTAATCAGAGTCGTAAAATAAAAACCTTAAGCGATTAGAACCCCCCTATGATCCAAATATTTGCGTAGTCAAGATTGAAAAGCAATACTTTTGAACATATGAACAATGGCCACCCAATGATTTCTGTTTCAGAGCTCTCACGGATCTATATTATGGGCGTGGAAGAGGTCCATGCACTGCGCTCGGTTACCCTCCAGATCAACAAAAACGAATATGTAGCCTTGATGGGGCCCTCTGGATCAGGCAAAAGTACCCTCATGAATTTGCTGGGATGCCTCGATACCCCTACCTCGGGAGAATATTATCTTAACAATCAGCTCGTAAGCGATATGTCAGATGGCGAACTCGCCGCAGTCCGGAACAAGGAAATTGGATTTGTCTTCCAGACATTTAATCTGCTTCCCAGATTATCGGCGCTTGACAATGTTGCCCTCCCACTGGTGTATGCTGGTGTGGGCAAATCAAAAAGAATTGAAATAGCCGAGAATGTACTTACACAAGTAGGTCTTCATGATCGTATGACCCACAAACCCAACGAACTCTCAGGGGGACAGCGTCAGCGTGTAGCTATAGCGCGCGCCCTGGTCAATAATCCTTCGATCATACTTGCTGATGAGCCTACAGGTAACCTCGATTCCAAAACATCTCTTGAGATCATGGATATTTTCGGAAAACTTCATGCTCTCGGCAATACAATTATCCTCGTGACACACGAGCCTGATATTGCTGCTTACGCACACCGAATTGTCAAGCTTCGCGATGGATTTGTAGAATCGGATGCATTGAACAAAGAATTTGTTGTCACTTCATCCCATGCAGCGTCAGAATTGTAATTAGTATGGCTCCAAAAATTTATACCAAAACTGGTGATGACGGGACTACGGGACTCTTTGGAGGAGCCCGCCTTCCGAAGGACCACATTCGAATAGAGGCATATGGAACAGTCGACGAATTGAATTCCGTTATCGGTTGGCTGACAGCTTTTATGAAAGAAGAAAAAGATATTGAATTCCTTCACTCCATCCAGTCCAGACTCTTTACTGTGGGCTCCAATCTGGCAAGTGACCCTTCAAAGGAAATGATCACGCCTGATCTGACAGATGATGATATCAGGCTTATAGAAACAGAAATTGATCATCTCCAGGAAATATTACCTCCCCTCAAACACTTCATCTTACCAGGTGGTAGTGAACCCATCAGCGCCGCACATCTGGCAAGAACGGTCTGTCGCAGAGCAGAACGCAGATGTGTGGCACTGTCACACAATTCAAAGGTAGATCCTAACATCATTCTCTACCTCAACAGGCTGTCTGATTACTTCTTTGTGCTGGCACGTATTCTCGCTTATAATGCGGGAATCGACGAAATTAAATGGATGCCGCGTAAAAGCTGAGGAAAGAGGCTAAGGTTGGGGGCTGCTGTCGGGAAAAGTGGCACCCCGGCGTTTTCGAATATAATGTTTCGCAGAAACGAATTATGAGAATCGCAGGGGTTGGGGGCGGCTGTCGGAAAAGTGGCACCCTGGCGTTTCGAATATAATGTTTTGCAGAAACGAATTATGAGAGTCGTTAGGGCTGGGGGTAACTCGTCACGCCTAACTCCTAACTCCTAACTAGCGTCTAAGCCAGGTGTTTCTTTGGCTTGAGCGCAAACATATGTATTGCGACCCCAAAGAAAACAAGGCTGAAGAACAGATCACCGAGGATCTGATTGAGAAAGAAGGGTAGACCGGCAGCATAGCAGGTCATCAGGCCGGCAAAATTGACAGGATATACGCCTGTCGATGCCCAGACCCCAAAATTGGATAGGACGAAGAAGATCAGTGAAGAACCGAGGGCCCCAAAAACAACCCTTTTCATATCCACACCCTTTCTGAACATCAAATGACCATAGATCACAATTAGTCCAAATGCGGCATAACTCCAAAGTGCCCCACGATACAGGAATATGAAATGGGAATAATCGTCCGGATACCGCTGAGCGTAGATTAAGTTGTTGAGTATCATGTCACTACACAACATTACAAGGAATGGGATCACCATAGCAATACTCCTTCGGCCGGCAAAAGCCGCAGCAAAGAGGGAGACAGCACCAACAGCTGTGAAATTGGGATAATGAGGTAACAAGCGACTGCCAATGCCGATTATTAACAAGGAGAAGATGAGGGTTTTTGTGTGATTCATCCAGCCCAAATGTATAAAGATTATAGGAATCCAACCTGACGTGAAAATGACAATGCAAAATCGGTGTCAGAATTTGTTTTGTATAAATACGTTTGACCCCGGCAGAGTGTTTTCCCGAGGGGTAAAAAAACTTATTATTTTACTCAAAATATTCAGTTTTATGCGCACAGTCTTCATTGCCTCCCGGTTAAATACTCTTTTCATGTTCATAGGAATGATCTATTCTGTCCAGATAGTTTCCGCACAGAAAGACAGGACGTATTGGCAACAGGAAGTAAAGTACAGGATGGATGTAACTATGGATGTTACGAATAATCGGTTTTCAGGCAGACAAACGATCCGGTATAAAAACAATTCACCTGATGTCCTGACAAAAGCTTTCTTTCATCTCTACCTCAATGCCTTTCAACCTAACAGTGCGATGGATGTCAGGTCGCGCACCATTTCTGACCCAGACCCACGTATAGGTGAGCGAATACTGAACCTGAATGATGAGGAAATTGGGTACCAAAAGATTCAAAAACTGACGCTAAATGGCACACCACAGTCATATGAGGTTAATGGAACCATCCTCGAAGTCAGTTTGAATAGGCCCATACGTCCGGGCCAGTCTGTCACTTTTGAAATGCAGTATGAAGCTCAGGTACCCATCCAAATACGTCGCACAGGCAGGGACAATAAAGAAGGTATCAGGTACTCAATGGCACAATGGTATCCGAAATTGTGTGAATATGACCGGGATGGGTGGCATCCAAATCCGTATATCGGAAGAGAATATTATGGCGTCTGGGGAGATTTTGAATGTAACCTCACTATCGATGCGGATTATATTGTTGCTGCCTCAGGTATACTCATGAATGCAAAAGAGATCGGCCATGGGTATGCGCCTGAACCAAAATCCAAAAAAGATTACCTGACCTGGAAATTTAAAGCAGATTGTGTGCATGATTTTGTTTGGGCCGCAGACCCGGATTTTGTCCATGATGTCCTTCAGACCAGAGAAGGAGTTACCCTCCATGCATTTTACCAAGACACACATGACTTTGTTGACAATTGGAAAGCATTGCTTCCTATTATGGAGGAAGCCATGCGTTATACCAATAGTATGTTAGGTGACTATACCTATCCTGTATATTCATTTATCCAGGGTGGCGATGGTGGCATGGAGTATCCAATGGCAACATTAATAACCGGACATCGATCACTAACCTCCCTTGTCGGTGTATCGGTCCATGAGCTCATGCACAGCTGGTTTCAGATGATGTATGGATTTAATGAAAGTTTGTATTATTGGATGGACGAAGGATTTACTTCATATGCAGAAACGAAAGTGATGGATCATCTTCGCTTTAAAAAACTGATACCAGGAGTTCCGGCAGCCAATCCCTACGAACAGGCACTAAAAGGGTATAAAAATCTTGTGGATCGTGGTTTTGAAGAACCACTCAGCACACACGCTGACCATTTTAATTATAATACTTCGTACAGCATTTCAGCGTATACAAAAGGAGAGGTTTTTCTATATCAATTAATTTATATCATTGGACAAAAGGCCGTGGATCAGGGGTTGATTGACTTTTACAAACGCTGGAAATTCAAACATCCCACCGATCATGATTTTGTGCGCGTGATGGAACAGGCCGCTGATATGGAGCTCGATTGGTACAGGGAATATATGGTCAACAGTATTAAAACGATTGATTATGCAATTGATACTGTGTTTGGTAATGCAGGTTCAACAGGTATTCAGTTGCGCAGGATAGGTCAGATGCCGATGCCGGTTGATGTGGCTGTTACACTCACTTCGGGAACAACAATAGCGTATTCTATTCCGCTTGATCTCATGCGAGGCTCAAAGAATAATACAGAATACCAAATTCAACCAGACTGGAATTGGGTGGATCCCACATACCTTCTCGAGATCCCGTATTCTTCTTCACAAATAGAGTCGATTACAATTGATCCCAAGCATGGGTCAGCAGATATGGATCGTGATAATGATGTCTGGCCCCAACCTAAATTCTGATTCGATTAAATATTCCAATCTTTATTGCATGAAATACATCCACGTTCTGATTATACTGATATGTGTCACCAGCATTCATAGCCAGGTGCTGTCTGATAAAATTTTGGAAGGTTTTACATTTCGGAATGTAGGCCCAGCCGGTATGAGTGGTCGCATTACTGCGATTGATGTTGTGCTTTCAGAACCCGAACATATTTATGTAGGGAGTGCCTCCGGAGGTGTTTGGGAATCTAAGGATGGCGGCATCACCTGGAAGCCTATTTTTGATGATCAGCCTGCATTATCGATAGGTGCCATTAAAATCAATCAACAAAATCCTAGTGAGATCTGGGTCGGTACCGGTGAAGGCAATCCGCGTAATTCACATAATAGTGGTAAAGGAATTTTCAGGACACTGGATGGTGGTCGCTCGTGGAGTCTGATGGGGCTCACGGATAGTAAGCAGATACATCGTATCCTGATAGATCCTCATCAACCCTCCACCATTTATGCAGGTGTGGCCGGTAATACATGGATGCCGGGAGGAGAGCGAGGTGTGTATAAATCGATCGATAGTGGCAAGACATGGAAAAATATTCTGTCCACGAATGATAGGTCCGGTGTTGGTGACATCATCATGGATCCTGTGAATCCACGTAAGATGGTTGCAGCTATGTATGAACATCTGCGCACACCGTGGGATTTTGTCAGCGGAGGCACTGGCTCAGGATTGTATATCACGTATGATGGTGGAGAAAAATGGAAACAGATCTCTTCTGAAGAAGGTCTGCCGAAAGGCAACCTGGGTCGTATCGGTTTGGCCGTTGCAGCCTCATCCCCCGATATTATGTATGCATTAGTGGAAGCGAAGGAAAATGGTCTGTATAAGAGTACAGATGGAGGAGAAAGTTGGACATTAGTCACAACGAAAAATATTGGCAACCGGCCATATTACAACAATGAAATATATGTCGATCCGAAAAATGAAAACCGGTTAT
>JBBREG010000118.1:0-10676 GCA_038203125.1 Chitinophagales bacterium | reverse complement strand
CCTTTATGTACCTGGAAAAGTATGTTTTGTTTCGTGATATCTGGTTCAGCTCTTACCCGTACATTATTACCGGTTATTGAATATGCCGTACCCTTAGCACAGGTAGTTGTTTTTTCAGCTTCCTGCACTGGCTCTGAGGATGCATCATCAGATGTTTGTTTGGTTACGGCTTCTTCAGGGCCTTGCTCGTCTTCAGCGGGACCTTCAGTTGAGGTCTCAGCAGCTTTTTCAAATTCTTTTCCTAACGCCAGGATGTGTTGTGACACGTCATTAAACAGGAATGAAATGGTCGTGCCAGCGCCGTTATCGAACTCGAGTGATTTTTTATCTGAGTTATAGGTGCCGGGCATGCCTTCAAAAGGGGATTCCAGGTTCGTCTCAAACGTAAACGTCTTACCGGTTTGGAGAATGATCATCTGCTTTGTAGCATCGTCGGATTGTTGCCAGGTGCCGGCAAATTTGGCGGACTTATCCGAACAGGAAACAAGTAGTAAAAAGATAGTTGGGAGAAGAATATATGATTTCATTTTGTAATATGTATTTGGTGCGAATATATATTACATTTTGCAAAAACCAGGATTAGTCCTCGCCTTCGTTGTTCGATTCCTCATCTGACCGCCTGTCAAAGGCGGCGGAAGAGATCAGAACCACCATTTCTCCCTTCACTTTTTGAGGTGTTTTTTCAAATTCGGCCAACAGTTGAGATGCAGTTCCGAAGTGATACTGTTCAAACATCTTGGAGATCTCGCGCACAACGCAGACCTTTCGTTCTTCACCAAAATGCTCTTTGATCTCTCCCAGACACTTGATGAGCCGGTAGGGGGATTCGTAAAGAATTACTGTGTTCGGGACTGTCTTTAAATATTTCCATCGGGTGTTGCGCCCTTTTTTGTGCGGAAGAAATCCTTCGAAATGAAACCGGTCACAAGGAAATCCGGATCCCACCAGAGCAGGTACGAAAGCAGTTGGTCCGGGAAGGACTACGATCTCCAGATTGAGTTCCCTGCAGCCCCGTGCCAATAAAAAGCCCGGATCGGAAATGCCGGGAGTACCTGCATCGGAAACAAGCGCGATTGTCTTGCCCTCCTGAAGCAATTGCATGACATTCTCCGTTGTCTGGTGCTCATTATGCGCATGATATGAGCGGAGAGATGTAGTGATATTGTATTTGTCCAGCAGTCGTCGGGTGATGCGGGTATCCTCAGCCAGGATCAGGTCGGCCGTCGACAGGATCTCAATGGCGCGATGCGTGATGTCGCCCAGGTTTCCGATGGGAGTGGGGACAATGTAGAGCACGACTTAAGCTGGCTTGACCTCGAAAGAATAGGATTCCATAATCATATTTGCCAGGAATTTCTGGCAGGCCTGATCGATCAGTTTTTTGGCTGCTTCTTCATCGCCGGCTTCGAGCATGATCTCAATGTGTTTGCCGATGCGGACATCTTCCACACCATTGATACCGACATGATCCATGTTGCGGGCGACGGTTTTGCCCTGTGGATCGAGTAATTCCTTGTGGGGCATCACGTTGATTGAAGCTTTGAATCTCATGGCCACAAAGGTAATAATCCAGTTATTACTGTGTCGACGGATTTATCTATTGATTCAGATCACCTTCCGAGGGAGTGTTGAGAGGGTTGAGCATTGTTTCCTTTGGAAACAAACGGTTTAGAAAGTTTAGAAAAGGTGAGTATTGTTGGCTTCGCCAACAATCTCTTGGTAAGTTTTATTTTTTGTGAACTGATTGCTTTCGAAGAAAGCACATCATGCAAATATTTTTCTAAACCTTGATACTCATTTCTAAACCTTCTAAACCGGTTGCTTTCGTAGAAAGCAATACTAAACTTTCTCAACACTGTCTCTATACAGAAACTGTTGAACCACCACATCCTCCATGGTTACAACCTTCAATATATCTTAAGAGCAAGATTGACTACTCCGAGCATTAGGTATAGAAGTAAGCCCAACGGTATCGCAATCGGCCCGATCGTAAACACCCCGATAGCAATGGCTGCAAAAAGTATAATTGCAATACTAATCGCCTTCTTTGGCGACTTCAGTCCTGGCAGTTTAAGTGGCAGATGGTAAGCAACCATCACAATCACGGGAATCAGAATGATCAGGAAAGGCATCTCTGCCACACTGAATCCAAAATCCTTATTTACAAATTGCGCCCACAGCCAGCCGGCAATAAGCATTGCTCCAGCCGGAGTAGCAAGACCCCAGAAGTATTTTTTATCGCGGGTATCTACATTAAATCGGGCAAGACGCAGCCCTGCAGAAGCAACTGTCAATGCGGCTACGACCCCAACCATTTGCTGGCTAAATTCTCCACCACCATACCTCGCTCCCATGTAAAAGATCATCATACATGGCAATACACCAAACGAAACCACATCTGCAAGCGAATCCAGTTGAACCCCAATTCCTCCGGCTACACCTAATTTCCGGGCCAGTTGTCCATCCAGTATGTCAGCCACGAGACATACCCCCATTAAACCCAAAGCTGTCGGTATCAACGCATTAGTCATAGCAATGACTCCGAGTGTGCCCGCTGTCAGATTGATAAGGGTCAATATATTTGGAAGGTGGGAGAGAAGTTTCATGATCCTAAGTTATTAAGGCTATTCCACTTACGTAGCTTTTGTTCGGAAGAGAAAAGTACCAGTTGGGCGATTTTGAAATAAAGATGCCCAACGCAGGTTGATAACCAATCCGTCTTCTCAAGCGTTAAAGTACTGTTAGAAATGCCATTGTGCAGCATATGTAAGGCAACAGGTGCAGCAACATAATTGTTAAATTCGTATCTACTAAGACATCTAAGTCGCCCAATGAGGACTATTTACCTGGTTTTGAGTTTCGTGATTTCCGGCATAGCCCTCTATGGTCAACCGATTAATGATAATTGCAATACAGCTTTCCATATTCCCAATACGGACACATGGTGCAGTGAGCCGGGAGCATACACAAACCTGAATGCAACCCCGTTAGTTGGTTTACCCCCTACAAACTCTTGTTTATTTCAATGGCAAAATGAAGTCTGGTTTACGTTTATCCCCCAGACGCCGGCGATGTATTTCAGGATATCAGGCTTGATCAATGGCCTTGGCACCCTGAGAAATCCCGCGATAGGTATATTTTCAGGAAGTTGTAATAATCTCATGCGGGTTGGATGTAATTCCATTTCCTCCACCACTAACCAGGTGGAATTATCTGTGGAGAGCCTTGTCATTGGCGCTGTCTATTACCTGGTTGTCGAGAGTCAGCTGGCGGCCACAAACGCAGGAACATTTCAAATATGTCTCGAAGGTTTTATACCTCCTCCGATACCAGAATCAGATTGTGATCAGGCTGTAATCCTTTGCGACAAATCCCAATTTGTGATTGATACGATTCTGGGCGTTGGTATAGAGGATCCGGATGTCGAAGGTACGTGTGTACAGCAGGAATTAAGTTCAGTTTGGTATACCTGGACGATTGAAACGACAGGAACATTGACATTCACATTGACACCTAATAATTATCAGCCGGGATTTGAATCAGATGACATAGATTTTGTAGTGTATAGATTACCGGGTGGTATAGAAGATTGCGATAATAAAGAAGTCGTTAGATGTATGGCAGCAGGTGAAAATGGGGGTTCCAATTTTCAGGAATGGCAACGATGCAATGGTCCTACAGGTCTTCAGGCAGGCAGCACAGATGTAACTGAAGATCCGGGTTGTATGGAGAATGATGATGATAGTTGGCTACGCCCGATGGATGTAGTGGCTGGAGAAAGCTATACGATGCTGATCAATAATTTCAGTCAGTCAGGACTTGGATTTGGCATCGAGTGGGGCGGAACAGCAACATTTCGGGGTCCACAGCCAGCATTTGATGTAACCGCGTTACAGGCATTTGAATGTGACAAAACCATCATTTTTGATAATCAATCGCTGGCTCCAACAGATAGTATTGTTTCATATTTATGGAGTTTCGGTGCAGGTGCGAATCCACAAACAAGCGATTCGATCGGTCCGGTTAATGTAATCTATGATTCCTTCGGTCCAAAGAAAGTTGCATTGACTGTCACCAGTGAGAAGGGTTGTGAGGTTACTGAGATTCTTGATTTTTTTATAGAACCATGCTGCGCAGATACAAGTACACTGGGCGTTACTGCGATCATCACAGATCAGCTCTGTCCAGGAACAGCCACCGGAGTCATACAGGGAGTGGGCATCAGTGGTGCACCCTTGTACCAATACAGTCTTGACTGTGTGGATTATCAGCCATCGAGTGTATTTCCTGCGTTATTACCGGGAGATTACACATTGTGTATCCAGGATGAGAAGGGTTGCGAAAGCCAGGTGGATGTCACTGTTCTTCCTGCCTCTTCGTTTCGAGTAGAAGCAGGAGATACGATTTTTGTGCAACTGGGAGATTCTGCTCAAATTCAGGCTGTAGCATTTCCGAGTCTTCCATCTGTAGTTACATGGAGTAATATTAGTACCCTTCGTTTTAATAGTACTGATATCGCCAGCTTGCTAAATCCAACCGTAAGGCCGCGGCGATCGGGATGGTATACTGTGACGATAATGAATGAGGCAGGTTGCATGACCTCAGATTCAGTTTTTGTATTAGTAGACGTGTATAAACCGATCTATATTCCCAATGTTATTTCGGCCAATAACGATGATATCAATGACCGCGTCACCATTTATGGGAATGGGGCTGCGCTCGGGGTTAATACATTCCAGATCTTTGATCGCTGGGGTGGCATGCTATGGGAAGGTCAGGGTGATGCCCTGCTGAATGATCCATCCATGGGTTGGGATGGCACCTACAAAGGCCAACCAGTGAATCCGGGTGTATATTCGTATCGTGCTGTGATTGATTTCCTTGATGAAATACCAGTGGCGTATACCGGTACGATTACGGTGCTGCGATAGCCATTATTTACTTTTTCATGAACCGACTCCTGTTTTTTGCATGTATACTTTTTGGCTTTTCTGCTTGTGTAGTAGAAGAAGGTGACTTGTCACGATACACGGCTTCGAAAATTGAGAATGTGGAAGAAGCAAAAGATATCGATGTCACGTATACCGATAGCAGTTATCTCGTCTTTAAAATGAAGGCCCCGGTCTCCCGAAGATCGATGGAACGTTTTTCTGTTCTGGAAGAATTTCCGGAAGGTCTCGAAGTCACTTTCTATGATAAAACCGGTGCACCTCGGAGTTGGCTTACGGCTGACTATGCAATTCGCAACCAGGTAGACAGGACCATTACTGTTCAACGGAATGTGGTGCTTCGTAATGATAAGGGAAAACGTCTTGATGGTCCGGAATTGATCTGGGATGAAAAAACAAAAGAGATCCGCACCGATCGGTTTGTCAAAATTTCAGAAGCAGATAAAACGATCTATAGCCATGGTTTCAAATCCAATGAATCATTTACACGCTATGAGATGCATGCTGTATCCGGTGATGTGATTCTTGATGGTAAGAATTCTGGGAACGTAAATCGCGACACCTCATCAGTGAATCGTGAGCCGTCTGACGCGAAGGAAAGGCCGAAGCTTCCTGTGAGTCCCTCCAACGATCTGAAGTATAAGAGGGAATAGGATCCTGGATAAAGTGTCCACTCATTCTGAGATCTTTCTTTAGCAAAGCTCTTCTGGAATCAGATAGGAGGTGCGTCGTCACCGTAATTCTTCACTCATAATTCATCACTCGTAAATTGTCACTCGTAAATCGTCACTCATAATTCATCACTCATAATTCATCACTCGTAATTTATCACTCGTAATTTATCACTCGTAATTCATCACTCGTAAATCGTCACTCGTAAATCGTCACTCATAAATCGTCACTCATAATTCATACTCCTAATTCATCACTCGTAAATCGTCACTCATAAATCGTCACTCATAATTCATACTCGTAATTCATCACTCGTAAATCGTCACTCATAATTCATACTCGTAATTCATCACTCGTAATTCATCACTCGTAAATCGTCACTCGTAATTCGTAATTCGATATTCGTCATTCCAAATCCGTAACTTCCCCACATGTTCTCATTGATCTTGCTAATCCTGCTAACGCTTATCCTTTCCGCATTCTTCTCGGGAACTGAGATCGCGTTCATTACAGCCAATAAGCTGGGTGTGGAAATCGAGCGTGATAAAGGAACAAGAAGAAGTAAACTGATCTCCGGATTTTACGAAAAACCGAAAGAATTTTTAAGTGCATTACTGGTGGGAAATAATATTGTCCTGGTATTATTTACATATACCATGATGCGATTGATTGAGCCTTTGTTGCTTCCCTGGATGAGATCTGAAGTCGTGCGGCTCCTCACCATTACGATCATCGCCACGATGGTCATGGTGATCCTGGGAGAATTTCTTCCAAAGATTATCTTTCGATTATTTGCTAACAGGGCATTATTGCTTGTAGCGTATCCGATGCTATTTTTTAAGTGGATACTGCGCTTCCCTGCCTGGGTGATTATCTCATTTTCAAATATCTTATTGAAATATGTTTTCCGTGCACCCATTCATGATGTGCAGGATGCGTTCACCCGATTAGATCTGCAGGATTTTGTGGAAGGGTCCCTTGCAAAAGACGATGATTCGATGGAGGCTGATATGTTCAAAAATGCGCTGCAACTTAAGAATGTTAAGGCAAGAGAATGTATGGTGCCCCGCACAGAAATTGTACATGTGGATGTTTTCGATGGGTTGCCGGAATTGAAAAAATTATTTTTAGAAACACGCCATTCACGCATCCTGGTGACGGATGGCGATATCGATAATATCTTAGGGTATGTGCATCATCAAAGCCTGATGAATGGCAAGAAAGAGATGCGTGAAATGATTATTCCGATACCGTATGTGCCCGGTGTCTCCAGTGTGCTTGACATCATGACCACCTTCACCCGCAGGCAAAATAATATTGCTGTTGTGGTAGATGAATACGGTGGCACAGCAGGCATTATCACATTGGAGGATATTACGGAAGAGATCTTCGGCGAGATCGAAGATGAACACGATCAGGAAGTATACACAGAAGAAAAGGTCAGCGAAACAGAATATATTTTTTCCGGCCGCCTCGAAATCGATTATCTCAATGAAAAATATCCTGCTCTTAAATTTCCGGAAGGTGAATACGAAACCCTATCCGGTTATGTCGTTATGACCTCAGGTACCATCCCTGAAGCCGGCCGCGAACTTGAACTCGATGAATATAAGTTTGTCTTTGAAAAGGTCAGCGATAAGAAAATCGAATTGCTGCGGGTATTTTTAATCGATACGCACGATTAACTCACAACTCACGATTTAACATTGTCGCATTATTTCTCTTCCATCGCCTATGCGACCACAACCATCCGTCAGGATATTCCCTGATATTCTGCTCCAGCAATTTCGCATATCGACTTGTAATTCCTCCGGCATCCATTTTCGTTGTACCATCTGAAATGATTTCCATTTTCATCTGATATCCATCTCGACCGCGAGACATTACATTCAGATACAAAACGGGCAACTGATATTTCAATGCAAGCTTTTCAGGACCCGAAATGAAAGCCGTTTCACGATTAAAAAAGGAAGACCAGATAATTCCCTGGTCGTTACCAGGATTTTGATCTGAGATCATCAGGATGAGGACAGGTTTTTTACGTATTAGCCGGATCAGGTCAGAGATTTTGCCTGCCTCTACCAGGTAACCCACACCGGACTGACGCCTTTGGCGCATCCATCGATCCACTCGCCCAGACTTGATTTTCTTGTACAATGCGCAAACATGACCCGGGTAGGCATGTCCTAGAAAATGGCCGGCCCATTCCCAGTTCCCGATATGGCCCATGTCGATAATGATACTTTTACCCTGGTGAAGCCAGGCATCCACTTCAGGCAAGGGAAGGATCTCTATTCTTTTGGCTAACAAGGTCTTAGAAGGTGTAGCTATCGTTTGCCGAAGGATCTTGGCCAAAAACCAATAGTACCTGTTCACAGCGCTCCTAAGATCCTTTTGTGAAGGATAGTTAAAGGCAGAGCTCAGATTGTCCCTTATTACCTGAAAACGATATCTTGCCACCCTGCGGAGCAAAAAGAAAAGAATACCATCTATAGTCCTAAGTAAGAAAGGCATGCCCAAAGATATCCTCTCTCCTTGTAGGCGTATATCGTTTGAGCATGCTCATTCACTTTTCAGTAAGAATGGTATATATTTTGCCGCATCTTTCTATTACAAATGAATTCGAACGGCCAGAAATTGATTACTCTATTTATAGCGGATGACCACTCGTTGTATGTTGATACACTTGTCATCGCGCTGCATACCCAGCAACTGTTACCGATCAAAGTGCTCGGGACAGCCGGGAATGGTGAAGACCTGATCAATAGCCTGCAATCCGTACGGCCCGATATTCTTCTACTGGACCTTAATATGCCCATTCTCAATGGACTTGAGGCCATGCCATTAGTCATGGAAGATTTCCCGGATATCCATATCATCATCGTGACAAAATATGATGATCCAAAATTTGTCAAAGAATGCCTCCATATCAGACGTGTAGCCGGATTTATCCTGAAAACCAGCAGCTTTTCAGAACTCCTTGAAGGTATTTCAGTAGTATCAGAAGGCCAGTCCTACATCAGCAAAAAGCTCCAATTATATCCAAAAAATGGGGTCGAAGAGGATACGTCATCATTATTTGATGAGTCCTTTATGGCAAGATATAATCTTACCCGCCGGGAGCTGGAGATCCTGGGCCTCATTGCCCAGGCGAAAAGTAATCTCGAGATCGCCGACAACTTATTTATCAGCCCTCAGACGGTTGGCGCTCATCGCAAGAATATCATGCGAAAACTTAACATTTCATCTATTGCAGGATTAGTTAGGTTTGCCATTGAAAACCAGGTGGGTTGACAATGTTACAAAATTTCACTTTTTTGTCATAAAGACTTGAAAATCCAATTTTTAAGTTAATTTTGAGCACCCTCCCACTAAATAATATTGGTTTACCTATTAATTTTTTAAATTGGATCGTGTTCCATTTTAGAATTTCAATGCCTATTTGACTATGAAAAACAGATAACTCCTATAATCCTGCCAACTTATGAAACTATCGCTTACCCTTTTATTTACCCTCCTATTTACATTGTTGTTCATCAAACCCCTGAGCGCCGAAGTCGATTGTTACAACGACTACGTCAACCCGGTGGCAATTTGTGATGCACACATCGTCGTAGCGCTGACCAATCTAGGTACAGCCAAACTTTATGCCACAGATATTGATGATGGCAGTTATGATAACTGCTATCTCGTGGAATATAAAGCAAGACGAATGACAAACGGCTGGTGCCCTTATGGCGTCGCCGATGACACTCAGTTCAGACCGTATGTAGAATTTTGTTGTGAAGACATCGGAAGCCCGATTTGGGTTGTCCTGAGGGTCGTTGATGCACATGGCAACTGGAATGAATGTATGGCTGAAGTAACAGTCCAGGACAATTCATCTCCACATATGACGTGTCCTCCGGATATTACGATTTCATGCTGCTATTGGTTTAATGAAAACGCGCTGCATGATCCATACAATCATACTTTCGGTACTGTGGTGGTAAATGGTAACCAACCTCATGCCATCATTATTAATGATCAATGCAATACCTGGTATTCTCAACCTCACAACTGGGGATGGGATGGTAGTGCAGGAGGTAGCGGTGCATGTGGCGGCGGCTGGGGTAACAATGCCTGGGTTACGATCCCGGAGGTCATTGATTACCGAAATTCATGTGGCGTCGGTGTGATCAAGCGTAAATTCTTTGTCGAAGTTGGTAACTGGTCTGACTGGTGCTACCAGACGATTACCGTTAAAAATTATTCAACGAATAATTACTCGATTCACTGGCCATACGACTACACTGCGGATGCATGTCTTTATACAGAACATGATGTGGATCCTGATAATATTCCACCTCCATATAATAAACCAACCATACCAGGATACAATGGGTATGGGAATTCATGCAGCCTTTTAGGCATTGCACATGATGATCTGGTCTTCACATTCAATGATGGAGCGTGTAAAAAAATATTACGCGAGTGGACAGTAATTGATTGGTGTGTTTATCAGCCAAATAATCCATGGAGCCCGGGTATCTGGAAGCATACGCAGGTTATCAAACTGATGAATGCCACGCCTCCTCACTTCGTCTATGCATGTCCTGAGCATGTAGTCGTAAATGGCTATGAGCCATATTGCCAGGGTCGCTATACGGAATCACCTCATGTTGAAGATGATTGTACGCCACAGGAAGGCCTCAAATGGGATTATAAGATTGACCTCAATAATGATGGGTCCTATAATATCTCATATGCTGGTGATGGTCCTCCCAAGGTCGACAAAGTCCTGCCTTTAGGATGGCACAAGATCTTATGGAATGTGGGTGATGCATGCGGTAACTACACTACCTGCAGCTACAAGATCCATGTGATTGACAAAAAAGCTCCATCACCGATATGCTATTATGGCCTATCTACCGTGGTCATGCCACTGGGCGGTATGGTGACTATTTGGGCAAAAGATTTTAATGCGTCCAGCTACGATAACTGTACCCCTGCACACAAACTGAAATATTCATTCTCTGCGAATGCATGGGAAGCATCACGCACATTTACATGTGA
>JBBREG010000117.1:0-10721 GCA_038203125.1 Chitinophagales bacterium | reverse complement strand
TCAATTAACCAATGAAAACACAATTATTCCCCTACCTCATTTTGGCATTCCTCCTTTCCGGCTGTTCGGATAAAGATGGACTTCTTCCTTCAGAACCAACCTTTATAGGTTCGACATGGATCTCTATTCTGGACACAGATGAATCTCCGGTCCAAAATGTTTTGGTAGAAATCGGCACACAGTCAGCATTCACCAACGAAGACGGGCAAATCCTTTTCAGGGATATTGCACTCACAAAAAGTTCCTACCTGACCGCAAAGAAAAATGGATATTTCCATGGATCACGCCGTTTCTTCGCATCCGAAGGACGGGTGAGTAATGTTGAGATCAGGTTAATGCCAAAGGAGGAAGCCGGATCCTTTCAGTCTGCCTCCATCGCCACGATAAATGTAGATGCTAAATCGAGCATCACCTTTCAGGGCAATTCAATAGTATATGCAAGTGGTGAAGCATATTCCGGCAACGTGCATGTGGAAGCATATCCTATCCATGCCGATGACCCGAACCTTTCTCAAAAAATGCCAGGCAATTTGCTCAGTCTGGATGATGACGAAAATCTAGTTGTACTTCAAAGCTATGGTATGATTGCCGTAGAATTAAAGGCCGACAATGGTTCAGATCTACAACTTGCTGGAGGAAAAACTGCCGAGATCCGTATGGACGTTCCTCAGTATATGCTTAGTACTGCACCCGCCTCCATTCCTCTTTGGTATTTTGACGAAGTCACCGGTTATTGGATTGAAGATGGACAAGCCACGTTACAGGGAAATGAATATGTCGGTGAAGTACGCCATTTCACCATATGGAATTATGATTATCCTGAAGAGTCATACTTATGGGAAGGCTCTTTCCAATTCGAAAACGGAGAACCTGCAGCAAGTATTGAAATATGCCTTACACACCTCAACACGAAAACGCAAAGTTGTGGCTTGACGGATGAAGCAGGTTATATCAATAGCGCTGTTCCTCGTATTGGAGCAATTCAGATTGACGCAATTGCACCATGTAGAAAAGTCATTTCATCTCACCAGTCAGGTCCGTTCACATCGAATATTAAAGAACCGGTTACTACGATTACAAAAGTCGAATCTGATTATGTTACCGTAACCGGTACAATACTGAGTTGCGACAATGTGCAGGTACAGAAAGGCCATCTTCGGATTACTTCCGGTAGCCGCACGACACTCCATCCAGTTGCAGGTACAGGACCTTTCAGTTTTACGTATCTGGCATGTGCTAATGAAAACATCAGTGTTCGCTTTGTGGATGAAATAAATGGAAAAATGAGCGCTCATTTTAATTATCATTCCCAGTCTCATATTGACCTCGGCACCATGGTAGCATGCGACGAACTCGATGTATTTATCAGTTATAACGTTGAGGGGGTAACTAAAAAATATGTTTATATTTCACCCGAATGCCTAGTCAATTATTATCCGGATCATACCAGTGTCCAGGTCCATAGCTGGAGCACCAACAGGGACGATCATTTCAGTCTTGCATTTCAGGGTACGACCACAGGCTCCTACCCGAATGCTGCCAGCCTCAGTCGTGTTATTCTCCCTGACAGTTCTGTAGGGTACATTTCAGATTTTTTTCTAGAGATTACAGAATTTGGCGAAGTCGGTGATATGATCAGGGGAACCTTTACGGGTAAAGTAAGTGTGCCAAATGGCGGACCATCAAATCTTCAATTGCAGGGAGCATTTGGGGTATTCAGACCAGAATAAGAGGCATTCTATTTAATGCGCACGCCATTCTAACAATAAGATCCATTCTGCTCAATCGCATTTTAGGCATGTAGCAGAATGGCTTACCTTTGTTCATCAATCAGAACCAAGATGTATACACATTCCTGTTTATTCCTTTGTTGTCTTTTACTTTGCAGTATTCAGCGCAGTGATGCGCAAACAGATTCTATTTATGATCAGGGTGTGTACCGCCCATTCATCCTTCATCTGCCCACAGATTATGATGCGGATCAGGAATATCCGCTTGTTCTTAATCTTCATGGATTGGGATCGAACGCCATCGAACAATATTTTTACTCACAATTCCATCTGGTCGCCAATGAAAAGAAATTTATCGTTGTCTATCCGGAGGCGATCAACAATAGCTGGGATCTGTTTGGCTCATTCGATGTATTGTTCCTCACACATCTCATCGATACTCTACGAGAAAGATATTCAACCAATGAATGTCTATTTTCCATGGGCATGTCACAAGGTGGATTTTTATCCTATAAACTGACCTGTGAATTACCATATGAAATTGCCGCCATCGCAAGCGTAACCGGCAATATGATTTCTCCATGGCAGTCGTCATGCGCAGGAACCGATCCAACACCCGTGATGCAATTTCACGGAACATCGGATGCGACTGTTCCCTACAATGGCACATTTGGAATTCCTCCTATAGAGGAAACCATTGACTGGTGGGTTGATGAAAATGATTGCAATGCGACGCCTGCCTATTTTTCATTTCCTGACATCGATCCTAATGATGGTTCGACGGCGGAGGAATTCAGGTATGGTATGTGTGCAGAAAATAGTGAAGTTGTGTTTTATAAAATTTCCGGAGGTGGACATTCATGGCCGGGTGCAATTGCGATTCCAACCTTTGGAAGTACCAATCAGGATATTAATGCCAGTGAAATTATTGGTGATTTTTTTGCCGCACATTGCAATTCAACCACATCCATCAGACGCGAACCTGAATTGATTTCGAAAATATATCCTAACCCTATTTCCCAGGAGTTAACCATTGAATGTCAATCAGTGCTTAGTTCAATTGCTATTTATGATGTCAATGGAAGGCTTGTTTCAGAAATGAGAAATATTAATGCCTTTAGTACAAAAATCAATTGTGCTCCTTTAGTGACGGGTTTCTATTTTCTAAAAATAATCGCTGAAGACGGGATGATGCTTACGAGCAAATTTGTAAAAAATTAAGCAACCGATATCCGCGTCGTAATTCACCACATCCTTTGTCGCATTCAGCAGTCACTCTTTGCGAGTATTCTCCTGAATTTTGATCTCAGGAAAAAATAATCATGGAAACATTTTCATTCGATCATGAGATAGAAGTGGTAGCTATCGAATCCAATACCTTTCCGGCAGGAGTACAGCACGCACACGAGACGCTGAACCAACTGGATCCTCCAACCCAGGATAGAAAATACTTTGATATTTCCTCGGGCAGTGCAAATGGCGAGAGCGTGAGAACCGTGAGAACCGTGAGAGTATTCTAAACTTGCTCCCAAAGGTTCTTGCCATAGGCGACCACTGCGCCTCTGCGTGAGATATCTAAAATACCTTATTAGCTTTACTGATACATCTATGTTGAGCTAAAAATTTCGCACTCCACTATGTCCTTTATATACCGTCTGGGGCTTATTATTTTTTCACTTTCATTTTGTGGATACCTTCAATCCCAAGATAATTCCTTTAATGTCATCACTTACAATATCCGCTATCCGAACCCCGGAGATGGTAACAACTATTGGGATCATCGCAGACCTCTAGTAGTCAGCATCATAAAATTTCATGAAGCGGATCTAATTGGAGTACAGGAAGCGCATCGCAGGCAACTGGATGAAATCACATCAGATGTACATGGTTTTGGATGGTTTGGTGTTTGTCGAACTGACGGTTCAGAGAATCCCCAACCCGACAACGAATTTTCTGCAATCATCTACCGTCTCGATCGATTTGAGCGTCTGGATGGAAATACCTTCTGGCTTTCAGAGACACCCGATGTGGTTTCCAAAGGCTGGGATGCTGCATATCCCAGAATCGTCACCTGGGCAAAATTTAAAGACAAACAAACAGGTAAAATATTTTTTCATTTTAATACCCACTTCGATCACATGGGTGTAACGGCCCGTAATGAAAGTGCAAGATTGATATTGAAGAAAATAGAAACCATCGCTGGAAATCATCCTGTTGTCCTCACGGGCGATTTTAATTGCGAAGAAACTGAAACGCCTTATACAACGCTCACTACATCTTCATCATCCACGCAACTACGGGATGCAATGGCTGTTTCCAAAATACCACATCATGGACCGTCCACCACCTTTGCTGGTGATTTTAAAATCTCTGGTCTGATCGATCACCGAATTGATTTCATTTTTATAAAGAATAATTTTGATGTATTACGCCATGCCATCCTGACGGATAACTGGAATGGGCGGCTTGCATCAGATCATCTCCCGGTATTGGCAGATATAAAAATTCAATAGATGGTCGAAGTATAACACATGGTTGAGCCACTGCAGGCGGTGCACTGAATATGCTCACTTGATCGCTCCCTTCACAATTTTATCTTTGACTCCATGTCCACCCTTCGTCTCACCTCCATCGCACTTTTTATCCTTCTCTCTATCGCCGTAGTGTACTCAATGTATCTATTTTCGATACTGAAAGAAACCATTGGCATTGTTATTCCCGTCCTCATGATAGGTGTTTGCTTTATCATGGCAATTCCACCACTCATTTCATTTTTTGCATCCGGCAGTTGGAGCATACCTGCTATAAAGACAATGACGATTATCAATGTAATAGAAATGTCAATTATCCTGGTGATCGGTTTCTGGTTGATTGCTACGTCTGTATTTAAAAATTCGGATTATTCTGCACAGTCCGATGTGAACCAGTTTATTCTCGACAATTACGGGACTTCTGCCACAACACAAATGGTGTCAAAGGAGGCAATAGAGCTTTATGGCCCGGCACCGTTCATTGTCATTTGTAATGAAACGAATACCAAATGTTTTTCGCTAGCGGTTTTAGCAGAGGATACTCCGGGTTATGAAGACTTTGGGGAGATGGTGACAATGAAACTAACTGCCTCTAACGATAGCCAAAAGGCTGGCATCAGGTATAAGGCGATCGGGGCTGGATATGCAGTGAGGCACTCCTTCGTCAACAAGCGGTATGATGAGTTTTCAGAATTTATCGCCAATGATGAGGCTGCTGCCAAACTCAAAGTGATCAATTATGAAACACTGGCGTTATTATAAAGATCACAGTTCAAATCCGGATCATAAATTTTGGGATCAGTGGATTTTTGATAAATGATTCAGGCAGAATGTTGATGCATTTTTACGAAAAAGTGGGGTGGAATAATATTATCCGTTCGTAAACGGAAGTAAACGTTTAATAACAAATGATTATGTCACTTGAATTCAATTGATTATATGTTAAAACTAAAAATATGTCGTTATAAATTTTGAATTTGTATCAATTTTCAATTTTGGGGTAGCCCGATTTCTACATACTTTTTTCAAATCCCTCACCTACATCCCATCATTCATTTCTCCCCCCAGCCATCCACTTTAATTCTAACCTTTTTCCCACAATTCCTCCTACATCACCCCATTTCGACTGATATCCATTCAAAACGCACCTAATTTTTGTCCCACTACTCTACTGTCTCAGCCTCCTGAAAGACTAGTCCTCGCCAAAAAAATCAGATACCCACTGCTGAACTTATTGTCCACTCAACACGAGTACCTATCCTGAATTCTATTTCAGTCCAAAAAAACTTTTCAATCTGACAGAGGATGGTGAGAACCAAAAAAAATTCGAAGACCTCTATTCAAAACTTTTTTCGGATGTGAGCAGAGAAGGAACAATTGCCAGAATTCGTTTTGAGAAGTAATGCTGTACACATCTTTTCTACCTTTGATCAAAATATACTCTTATGCGATTCTATCAAATACTTTTTACAGTGGTCATTTTGACCATTGCGTTGTTTTCAGGATGCAAAAACACTTCCGCTGAAACCAACATCGTCCTCCTGGAAGCACCCGCCTATCATGACAAGCTCCAGGCAACTCCGGATGCACGTCTCATAGATGTCCGTACAGCTGAAGAATATCGGGAAGGCCATCTGCCTGCTTCGATTAATATCAATTGGGAGGGTAATAATTTCAAAGAAGAAGTATCCATTTTTGATAAAAACCAACCCATCTTCGTCTATTGTCAGGCTGGTGGCCGAGGTAATTCAGCGGCGAAATATTTAACCGGAGAAGGTTTTAATGAAGTATACAATCTGGATGGTGGCTTCAAAGACTGGCAAAAGGTATATCCCACACTCGTCGAGAAATAATAGGTATATATTCATAAATGAGAGCCGCTATGGACCACGCGATTATAGGAAATCATTTTTGCATCATTAACTCATCTCGTGTAGTAAGGTCGGGGCTGCCTGGTATGAGGAGATATGTCATTATAGAAATTAACGACACGATAATCGGCAGATTATTCTTTAGTGCTGCCAAACTTCACAGAATTTACAAATTTTTCTCCCCTACATTTTATGGCAAAATCTCCAACACCCAATTCGGAAAGTGTCACCGAACACATTCAGAATCTTCCCGATGAATCAAGGGAAATCGTAGAAGATATCCGGCAGGTAGTTTTAAAAATTGACAAGGAACTTAAAGAGCATATTAAATGGAATTCCCCTGCTTTCTATTTCTCCGGCTTCATGAAAGATTTTGATCCCAAAGAAAAAAAACGGGATCTGATGGTTTTCAACCTGCACAAAGGTCGCATTCTAATTGTTTTACCTACCGGAGCGGTTATCAAAGATGAATCCGGTATCCTGGAAGGAAAATACACAGATGGCCGAAAACTTATTACAATTAAGGACATGGACGACGCGAAATCAAAAACACCTGAATTGAAGCAGGTCGTCAAGGTATGGTTACAGTATACACGGGATTCGCAAACTCTGTAAATTTTAAATTTTCTTACTCCTGTAGTTTAAGTAATCCATCCGCCAGGCTCTGCCATTGCAATTTAGAAAATTGAATAAGTGCAGACATTCCCACCACACTGTCACGTATTTTGTCTATAACGGATACAGGCTCAGTATTTGGTTTGATGTTGCGATCAACAATCCATGCAGTAACAATACTGTTTTCCCGCAATACCATAAATGTACTCGTCGAACCATCACCATAAAAATGAGCCGTTTCATTTTTATCACCTGTGGGATTGCTGGTCGGCCTCACCCGAAAACCATATCCCTGTCTTTCACTTTCATTTATTGACCTGACATCTTCGATGTGCACCCAATCAAAACCTTCACCTTCTTTACTCCCAGGTCCAGGAATATCAATTTTCAGAAGATAACCCACCCGGGGTTCCCCGTTGATCACATTTCCATCCGCATCAGTAAGTTGAAATTCAGCACTCAATATGCCCGCAATTGTATGCCATTGATTGACCTTTTTAAGCCGCTCTTTCACTATCTGATAAAATGATCTTGCTTCGGCATCGTCCGTCATCTCTGTCATTGCTAATGCCTCTATCTCCTTACCCACAGACTGTTGCGGTACAATTCCCAGATAATCCATTCTTTTCATGACATGACTTTAGGTCTAAAATACTCAGTGCTAATAGTATATGTTAAACTTTATAAGTACTTTACTGTTCACAGCTAACCACATTAATTCCCCTTCAAATCAATATATATCATGTCGGAAACGAAACAACCTAAACAATATGCCGGTGTATGGCTTGACAGCCAACATGCGATCGTCATCTCCACCACGCCCGAAAACGATGAATTTGCCATCAGGGACAAGGTCTCTGCAAGAGTTTATCATGGTGGAAAAGGGGAACATGCCATGAATAACGCTGATAATGCCAATACATCAAAATACCTGCAATCCGTGGCCCATCTTTTGAAAAAATATGATGAGATCCTTGTATTCGGACCGGGTAAGTCACAGGAACAACTGGTCAATGTATTACATGAAGATGCGCAGTTTGCAGGTAAACAAATCACAATAGATACAGCCAAAGGTCTCACAGATCCCCAGATGATCGCCAAAGTGAGGGACTTTTTCCAATCCTGATTTACGTTCCCAGAAGACATATTATTGTTTTTTGAGTATGATATATCGCAATAACCACAAGCAATTCAGGTTGAGGATATCGTCGAAATCCGTTGAGACCGCTTTGCTTTTGTAAGTGCCTCGATACATTAGGTTGTATACCTATGCTCACTGCGCCAATCCCCACTTTTTATAAAAATTTACCGGAAAATAACCCGTACAAACCATTCACGTTTATGTGGTTTTGAAATGTGTATGGAAAGGATAAAATTTGCATTGTTGTTTTTTGATTCATGTAAACATTCACTCCATCAAAAGAAATCTTGTCCACTACCTCATGTACCTCATGATGACTTTTCTTTCACTCACTTTACTTTCATGTGATAAAGAAGATGAGAATAACCCTGTGGTATTAAATGTAAGTGGTAATATCCAATCCCACACTCGATGAATATCGCATGTTACTGGGTACTAATAATGTCGGTGGCGCATCAGAGGTAACTGGCCGCAGAGAGATCAATTGGGATGGCGTACCGGATAGCCTTCCAGCGCCGAATTAGTTACCTAATGATTTTTTCTAAGCTCGCGGGGCCGATTTCACCACACCTGGAAATGGGGTCCAGGTAGGGGCTGACAGAATAATCCGTACGGCGCTTTACCTTCTTTTGAAATATCAATCCAATTTATCAGCAGATCTTTCTCCACTTCAGTGCGGAACATGTATTCTCACCTGTTGGTAACCCGTGGAAGCAGCGTAATGTCCTCCATCAAATTCATAGCAGGTAAGTTCCTGCACTCAAAAGTGATTGGTTAACTTCATCGCTCAAAAAAAACTGGAAGTCTTGCCAACACTGATACAAAAATCAATCATCATTACCGCCACACCTCACCAGGTGTGGCGTGTCTTTACAGATCCTGCCATCACACGTCAGATGGGTGGCCAGTATATTTCCACCTGGAAGGTCAATGAATCCCTCGGCTGGAAAGCTGAGGATGGAAAAATGTATACTCATGGGATCATCCTTGAGGTAATACCAGACCAACGATTGAAACATAGCCTGTACGACCTCAAAACCAAAACAAGAGTCACCTCTGTAATTTCATATACGCTTGAAAGTAGAGACACCAGCACCATTCTGCATGCTGAAGAAGAACTTACTTTTGATATGCGGGAAGATCAGTTTGAAGAAGCATTAGAAGGTTGGGACATGGCGCTCGATACCATCAAAGAGCTGGCAGAAAAAATTCACAAACTGGAAAAGTCTAAGAGTGCGGAATAAACTAATAACCAATAACCAATAACTAATAACCAATAACTAATAATAAAGGTAATCGAATACCAAAATGCAAGCATACATATGGCGAAACGAATTCCTGTCTCCCCTGTCAAAGCCAATGGGTCTTAACCCGTTGGCTCAAAAGATCTGACAGTTAAAAAAAAGATTGCTATATGCGATCGAACATCTCAGTAAAAAAAGGATCACTACCTGGGCTTGAAAAAACAGGAAGGATCCGATTTTTTTTTGATCTTCCTGACACCAATTAGTTTTCTTCTTATTCTTTACCTATTTTATGTACCATGAAAACCATATTTCCGACCACGCTGATTTTCATAAGCCTTATCCTGGTATCCTGCACCCAGAATGAAAACAAAAGGCTGATCATAGGTAGCTGGTCCGGTATTTCATGGACAGCTAACAATCAACCAACATCCTATGATCCATCTTTGACATCTTTCACGTTTGATGATCAGGGGAAGTATACATTTCAATATGCAGATAACGTAGAACATGGAACGTACTTCATCAGTAACAATCAACTATTCACTACACCTGAGGGAGGTGAGAAAATTATGGTGAAAATCGTAAGCCTGACCCCGGAAAGTCTCACTTTCGATATGAATCGCGGTGGTACGGCCGAACAACTAACATTAACACGGAAGTGAGAAAGGAAGATCATCACAGCCTTGCCTTTCGTTTCTCATCCAGGTGGAAGTACAAATGAAGAAAGGCAACCCAATGGATTGCCTTTCGGAAATTTTTAACGCTTCGACCATGATGAATGGTCACGTCCGATAAAATTATTCTGATTTGATAGCCTCAGCCATTGGCGATGAATCACGAGGTGCATCATCATTCCAAATGTCACGAATGGCAATATATTTTCCATCCCGGAGCTCAAATAAGGTCATATACTTTCCGGCATAAGTTACCTTGCCATCTTTGTCAGTACGTTTTGAGGTGCCTGTTTCTGTAGCATATTTGCCATCCGCCCATACACCTGTGGTCACGAAAGCAATCGTACTACCAGTCGAATCAGATTCCAATTCACGTTTGATACCAGCCTTAATAGCATCCATACCCACGCGTGTAGGCTCATTATTAGCAAGACTTTCAGCATCATTGGCATAATACGCAGCAACACCATCTACATCTTTCGCATTGGATGCTTTTGCATAATTAGACTCCAGGAGTGTGATCTGTGTTTTTACAGAATCCATATTCAATTCAGCAGTCTGGGCAGTAGACTCCATCTTCTGGCAGGAAGGGAGCATAAAAAGTGCGGATGCGATGATCATCGCGAAAAGAGTGAGTTGTTTCATTTGTCGTTTTGTTTGTTAGCCCGCAAAGGTACTTATTGTTTGTGGGTTATAAGTTTATTGGGTTATAAGGTTATTGGGTTATAAGGTTATTGGGTTATAAGGTTATTGGGTTATAAGGTTATTGGGTTATAAGGTTATTGGGTTATTGGGTTATTAGGTTATTAGGTTATAAGGTTATTAGGTTATAAGGTTATTAGGTTATAAGGTTATTGGGTTATAAGGTTATTGGGTTATAAGGTTATTGGGTTATAAGGTTATTGGGTTATA
>JBBREG010000116.1:0-10765 GCA_038203125.1 Chitinophagales bacterium | reverse complement strand
TGTCATCCTGATTACACTCTTTATCTACCTTGTCATCCTGGATCGAAAAATTTCAAGACTTGAAAAACGGCATAAAAATGAGTAGTACAAAAACAACAGGAAAAACAACAGGAAAAACATCAACGGACCCCAAGGCCCGCCTGAGCTTTTTTGAAAGTGTCAACCGGAATTTTGATATGGCAGCAGCCCATACAAATATTCCACCGGGGTTGCTCGAACAGATCAAGGTTTGCAATGCCGTGTATGAAATGGCATTTCCGGTCAAGATTGGTAATCAGTACCAGGTGATCGAAGCATTCCGTGTGCAGCATAGCCACCACCGCCTGCCCACGAAGGGAGGTATTCGTTTCAGTACGATGGTCAACCGCGATGAAGTCATGGCGCTCGCAGCACTGATGAGTTATAAATGTGCATTAGTGGATGTTCCATTCGGAGGTGCGAAAGGTGGTGTTAAAATCAGTCCCCGGAAATATAACGAGGCGCAACTTGAAAAAATAACACGCCGCTATACCACAGAGCTCATTCGCAAAAACTTTATAGGTCCGGGTCTTGATGTACCCGCCCCGGATTATGGTACAGGTAGTCGTGAGATGGCCTGGATCCTCGATACATATCAGACATTCAATCATGGTGAAATTGATGCAGCGGCATGTGTAACAGGGAAACCAGAAAATCAAAATGGAATCCGGGGCAGAACGGAAGCAACAGGACGCGGAGTGTATTATGGTATCCGTCAATTTTTATCCTATGCCGATGATTGTAAAGCATTAGGCATGACCCCAGGTATTGCAGGTAAAACCATGGTGATCCAGGGTCTTGGAAATGTTGGATCTTACTCCGGAAGCATATCACAGGAAGAAGGCGATGCTGTTGTTATTGCGGTTTCAGAAATTGAAGGAACGATCCACAGCGAGAAAGGGATCAATATTGAAAAGCTGTTGAAGTTCCGGAAAGAGAAAGGTTCTATTCTTGGATTTCCTGGCACTACCACACTTCCAGACCGAAATGACTGGATCAGTCTTCAATGTGATATCCTTGTACCTGCTGCATTAGAAAATCAGATTACCGTTGAAAATGCGAAAAAGGTCAAAGCGAAATTGATCGCTGAGGCGGCTAACGGTCCGGTTACATCTGAGGCTGCAGACATCCTTCGGAAGAAAGGAATTGTTATTCTGCCGGATATGTACCTTAATGCTGGTGGTGTGACGGTATCGTATTTTGAATGGCTGAAAAATCTGAGTCACATGCGCTTTGGGCGAATGGAGAAAAGATTTCAGGAAAACTCACTTAAGAACCTTGTATCTACAGTAGAACGACTCACAGGTCAATCTGTAGGTGGAAGAGAGAAAGATGTATTGACACATGGAGCAGATGAGATCGATCTTGTGAGGTCGGGGTTGGAAGACACCATGGTGAATGCGTATGATCAGATCCGCGAATCGTTTAAAAGGAAAAAGTCCATTGAAGACTTGCGTACAGCCGCATTTATCGTTGCATTGAATAAAATATCAGGTGATTATGTTCGTTTGGGTATTTTCCCATAACGTATACCCGAAACCATAAAAGTTATTACATCAGCTACTTCATAAAAACCTACTTTACATGATCGATGACCTCGATAAAATTGACTACCAGATCCTGAGAGTGTTGCAGGAAAACAGCAACATTACGAATCTCAGTCTTTCAAAAAAAATCGGTCTCTCACCGGCGCCCACACTGGAGCGTGTGAAGAAGCTCGAAAAGAATGGGGTCATTAAAAGTTATCACGCAGAAGTCGATCCGCTGGAGCTCGGTCTGACCGTCAAGACATTTATTCTCGTCAATATCGGCTGGCATAAAGAAGATGCATCCGAAAATTTCCTTAAAAAAGTAAATGAGATTGATGAAGTAGCTGAATGTAATATCATCACCGGAGATGGTGACTTCCTTCTAAAAGTAATCTGCAAAGACCTGCAGGCTTATCAAAACCTGCTCTTCAATGTCCTATCACAAATACCTGAAGTAGAAAGACTCAAGACGCTGATGACACTTTCTACTGTGAAAAATAGAAAAGTACTTCCGCTGGATTATGGTGAAGAACTGGGCAGTTAAAAACTAAAAACTAAAAACTAAAAACTAAAAACTAAAAACTAAAAACTAAAAACTAAAAGATAAGCTAAAAGTTAAAAAACTAAAAGATAAAAGATAAAAGATAAAAGATAAAAAACAACACCACAAAATTAAAGATAAAGACGAAGGATCAAAGGCAAAGGGATTGGAGGCATATATAGCTTTGCAAGAAGGATGTAAGCTTATTTAAAATCAAAAATCAAAAATCGCAAATAAGAACTCTCTTCTCTGGAAACTGACCCCGCCCCAAGGGTCTGAATCATGGTTGTTCGGCACCATGCATATACGTGATGACAGGGCGTATAAACTATGCAGGGATCTGTATCCGTTAATTAAGCAATCCGATATTTTTTACGCTGAAATTGATCTGGATGAAGCCTCAGAATCTGTTGCATTGCCACAATATAATATTCGATCTTTTTTATCTGCTAAGAAGATTGAGAAGGTCCGACATCAGATTCTAAAGTCATTCCAAATTGACATCGAACGGCTGGGCCACCACCATCCTCTGATGATCATGAGCGCAATTTCCGCAAGTATTTTGCAAAGTGATCACACTATTTCCCTGGATGAACATTTGTGGCAATATGCGAGTGAATTGGAAAAACCTGTGCGCGGTCTTGAGTCTTTTCAGGAACAAATGCACATTCTTCAGCAGATCGACCCACAATCCATCTACAATCAGTTGGTAACGCTGAGCCAAAAGCCTGCACCGATCCGCCAACAAACTGATAAAAGTTTGAACCTGTATTTAAAAGGAGAAATTCATCCATTGTACATGATGTCAAAACAATCGATGCAACATATGCGAAAGCAGGTGATCTATGAACGAAATAAAAAAATGTCCAGCGTGATCACTCAGCTGGACACTTCGTTACAATATTTTATTTCTGTTGGGGCTGGCCATCTAAGCGGGTCATATGGAATTTTGACGCTACTTAAAAAAGCCGGTTGGTTGTGCAAGCCCGTTAGATTGGATTTTGATTAAAAGAACAATCCCACGCCTAAGGAAACTGTTGGATGCTTCGAATAGCTAAGGGATGAAGAAGCAAATACAGGGCCTAATCGTATTCCTAACCCAGCTTCTACAATCCATCGATTCTTATTTTCGATATCTAGATTGATCTCAGACCTTTCAGTACCATCTTCGTATACATAATGTATATCTGATTGAGACATTTGATATCCGAGACCGATATGTCCTGAAAGTAATTTTCCAGATTTACCTACCATGGCTGAGACCAGGTGTTGATCACTGTCAAGATAATCACCGGCATCAATTCTGTGATAGAAGTATCCTACGGAAACATCTATTGGAGAATCAGTAAAATAGTTGCTCAACATATGACGCGCACCTATACCATAAAACTGAACACTACCAATGTCATCATCCATGCTAAACGAAAGGAAACGAGCACTTACTTCTGTATTCAGAAATCCTCCGACTGTTATCTGAGGAGTTCCGATGACTAGTCGTTTTAGATTATACCCACCCGGAAATATATAAATATCATCCTGATCTTCACCTTGCAGTGTGATACTGTTATTATCACCAATGATTGTAGGCACAGACACGATTTGTTCAGGCTGGAAATCTCCTGTGGTGGTACCACGGAACGTGCGCATGCTTTCATCCGGCCATGTCATCATTCCCTGTACTTTGAGACGTATATAAAATTTGTCCTGGGGCATAGAGGACCATTCCCATATTCCTGTATTGATACTCGATGTAAATAGGTCGGCCAGAGGCTGTACATAGGGTACCGCATTTTCACCTACATAGGAGTCGAGATAATCGTTGATGCTACGGTTTTCCACCTGGGCTTTTACAGCAGAACCCAGTATGAGGGAAAACGCGATTAATGAGATTGACTTTTTCATGATCACTTATCAGTTTGGTTACGTAAGGTTATTTTAATTTGTAAAAATTTAGGTTATAAAAATCTCCGCATCTCTGCAGCGGTTGCCATGGAAACATGATAGGATTAGAGAAGTTGCTGTTATATAACCCCTTAACATTCTAATGTATGTCGGTAGAAATCTGGTATTCCTCGAATCTTATTGAAATTTTGTAACAAGATGAGGAATTAAACGTTTTGTTCCCATTGTATGAATAGACCGCTACTTACTTTGCTGTATACAGGAATGCTATTCCTGTCGATTTCAGGCCTGTCGGCACAGGGCAAACACACGATTAATGGATATGTAAAAGATGCATCCTCAGGTGAAACCCTGATCGGTGCAAATATTTATCTTGAAAATGATGCTTCCTATGGTACGGTGAGCAATACGTATGGTTTTTATTCTATAACAATTCCGGATGGAAAATATCGATTAATTTTTTCTTATCTCGGCTTTCAAAGCCATGTGGAGGAAGTAAATCTCATCCAAAACATGGCTGTAAATATAAATTTGTCACCGGGGATTGAGATGCAGGAAGTGGTTGTAGAAGCAAAATCGGAAGAAGAAGATGACAATGTGGAAAGTACCTCGATGGGAAGAGTGAATTTACCTGTTGAACAAATCAAGATTATACCCGCCTTATTGGGTGAAGTGGATATTCTTAAAGTCATTCAGCTCTTACCGGGTGTATCATCCGCAGGGGAGGGGAGTGCAGGATTTTACGTGCGGGGTGGAGGTGCAGATCAAAATCTTGTGTTACTGGATGAGGCAGTCGTCTATAATTCAGGACACCTGCTGGGATTCTTTAGTGTCTTCAATTCAGATGCAATAAAAAATACCACACTTATTAAAGGAGGTATACCAGCGGTGTATGGAGGCCGCCTTTCCTCTGTACTTGATATCCAAATGAAGGAAGGAAATAACCAGCATTTCGCTGCTGAAGGAGGTATTGGTCTGATCTCATCACGACTGACAATGGAAGGCCCGATTGTCAAAGGCAAAAGCAGTTTTCTGATCAGCGGTCGCAGAACCTATGGGTTCGATCTTGCACAACCCCTAATTGCAAAGACTGATTTTGCCGGTACCAATTATTTTTTCTATGATTTCAATACCAAGTTTAATTACCAGTTTTCACAAAAAGATCGCATCTACCTCAGCGGATATTTTGGCAGGGATGTATTGAATTTTCAACAGCAGGACCGGGACTTTACATTTAAACTCCCGTATGGCAACAGCACAGCTACGCTGCGATGGAATCACCTGTTTAATGATCAATTATTTTTCAATCTCTCAGCTATCTATAATGATTACCAGTTTCGTGCAGCATTTGAACAGGAGGAATTTGCATTTGATGTATTTTCTGGTGTGCGGGATGTGGGTTTGAAATTTGATTTCGATTATTTTCCTTCCAATGAACATCAGATCAAAACGGGGTTTCACGGTACATATCATCGGCTCACACCCAATATCGTGACTGGAAATGCAGGGGAGACAGAGTTTGAGTCGAGTGTAAAACCAAAATATGCAAATGAATTTGCGCTTTACATTCAGGATGACTGGAAGATCTCTCCCTGGCTGAAGATTAATATCGGCCTTCGGGGTACCATGTTTCAACAGACAGGACCGTATACGTCAAAAATTACAAGCGATTCGTTTGGTAGTGGTGAAGTCGTGAAAACCTACAGCTCGCTGGAGCCACGCATATTTGTCAACACCAGTCTGAGTCCTGTATCCTCACTCAAAGCTGGCGTAACGGCAACAACACAATATCTGCATTTAGTCAGCAACAGTTCTTCCACGCTTCCTGCAGATGTTTGGGTGCCCAGTTCTGAATTGGTAGCACCTCAAAGAGGCTGGCAGTATGCGATCGGATATTTTCAAAATTTTGAGGATAATACATATGAAGCATCCGTCGAAACTTATTATAAATCACTTCATGATCAAATCGATTACAGGGAAAGTTTTGTAGACAACAGTGTAGATCAGGTAGAAGATGAATTTGTATTTGGCGAAGGACAGGCGTATGGTCTTGAATTATTTCTTCGAAAAAACAGGGGTGATATCAATGGATGGATTGGATACACCTGGAGTCGCACAGAGCGTACATTTCCGGATATTGAAAATGGTCGAACGTATCCGGCAACATATGACCGTACACATGATATGACATTGGTTACGAATTACAATATTAATGACAAACTTACTGCCGGCCTGGTCTTTATATATGCTACAGGTCGGACGTATACACCTCTTGAACGGCTATATTTAATTGATCAACAATTACAAACAGATTATGGCCCCCGGAATAGTCTGCGATTGGAACCTTATCATCGAATGGACTTGTCTCTTACATGGACACCAAAGCCAGAGTCAACGAAGAAATTCAAATCGCATTGGGTGTTTTCCATTTATAATGTATACAACCGGAAGAATACATTTTTCACGTATACGGATTTTGAAACAGACCTGGAGGAAGGAACTGCCACAGCCAAAGCCTACAAGGTTTCTATATTCCCCATCCTGCCATCCATCACATGGAATTTTAAATTTCAATGAGAATAAAATATAGCATACTGATTAGTTTCATAGGATTATTTCTGCTCACCTCCTGTGAGGAAGAATATATTCCTGTAAGATCCGGCGACGGCCCCAAGTACGTTGTCGAAGGATATATTGAAGCAGGTGAAAAACCTTTTCCGCCATATGTGATCCTGACCAGGACGTTAGATTTTTTTAGCGAAATAGGTCCTGAAGAGTTTAATAATTCATTTGTTCATGATGCTGATGTTAGGGTTTCAGATGGTACCCTGGAAGTTACATTTACAGAGATCTGCTTTTCTGAATTGCCTCCTGAGATTCGCAATGAAGTGGCTACTCAGTTTGGATTCAATGGTGATAGTCTACAGATTGATTTTTGTGTATATGTTGATCCGTTAAATCAGTTGAATCCCCAGATCGGCAAGACCTATGATCTGCGGATTATGACCAATGGGGATCTGATCACTGCATCTACTACGATCCCACAGCACGTTCCGCTGGAAGATATTCACTTTCAGGCACCTCCGGGCGAACCAAATGATACGCTTGCTGCCTTGCGTGTCGGTATCAGTGACCCGCCTGGCGTACGTAATTTCTACAAGTATTTTGGAGCGACCAATGGATCCAATTACCAGACTTCCTTTTCGAGTATCGTGGAAGACTTGTTTTTTGATGGTAAATCATTTGAATTTCAACTCTATAATCCTGCTACGACCATGTCGGATGTTGAGCCTGATGTTTTTGGCCTTTATATCGTAGGGGATACGATTAGTATAAAATGGACCACCATAGATGAGGCTCATTTCGATTTTTGGAATACCTTAGAATTCAGCAATGCGAATCAGGGACCGTTTTCAAGTTATACCCGATTGCAAACCAATATTCAGGGTGGTCTTGGGATTTGGGGAGGATATAGCGTTAGCTACTACGATCTTATGGTGGAGTATTAACAATTCATGGGTCATCAGCTTTTAGAAAATTCAATGTCAGGCGTTGAGATCCAGCGTCATTCGAAAGTCGCGGTGCTCTTTGGCGCCAGTGGCCTCGTTGGCAATTGTTGTTTACGAAGGTTGTTAGTTCACCAGGCGTATGAAAAAGTCATCTCAATCGGTCGGGGACCCATCAAAGCGAGTCATCCAAAGCTGATCCATTATGAAGTGGATATGTCATCCCCAGATAATTACCGGCATCTCATGCGCGGGGATGATTTGTTTGTTTGTATCGGTTCTACCATCAAAAAAGCCGGCAGCCGGGAAGCATTTTATGCGATCGATCATGACCTGCTCTTCGCCATCGTCAAGACCGGGTCGTTGCAGGGCATGAATCAGTTGATCTTTGTTTCCACGATAGGTGCTGACAGCAGTTCCCTTGTATTTTATCTCAAAGTGAAAGGTGAGTTGGAAAATAACGTCAGGCGTTTACCATATTGGGGTATTCACATCATGCGACCGTCAGTATTGTTGGGTATACGGGATGAACAGCGGCCCACTGAAAAAATTGTAGGGCAGGTAGGGAAATTGTTGCATCTGATGCCTGGTTCCATTGTAGCGGATTTGGCTCCTATCGATGCTGATGAAGTGGCTAAAGCCATGGTCCAGGCTGCTCAAAGTTTGAAGCAGGGTACCCATATCCATCATGGCAGTGAGATTAGCCAACTGGCAAAAATTTTCAACCAGTAACCTTACAATCCATGCCTTGATTGCTCTTTTTGCAGAAAAGTAGCTTAGAATTTTATGTGATCTCAGAACAATTCTTCAAGCATGAAGAAATCGGTATGGAAGTATTTCCAGACTTACATGTTAAGTGATTACGTCCTATCTGATCAGTACGATGTAACGACTACAATTACATCGGCCGGTTTTCCAGCATTGCATAAATTTCGGTTCTCAAATCGGTGTCTGCCTTTTGTATAGCAAGCCGCACCTCATTGATGGAAACCTTGAATTTATCAGCCACATATTGCAGTTCCGAAGGATCGTTGGCATCTATACGGATATCATCCTGGCGGCCTTGTTTGGATTTATCATCTGACATGGTACATTGATTTTAAAGCATTTATTAGAGATTCTAACCAGAGCAGAATATTATTGTTCAGGCAATTGTCTAAAAAAAGGCGGAGGCACAGGCGGAGGCGGAGGCTGAAAGGGTAGAAGTGGAGGTTGTAGGGTTCTTGTCCTGAGCCTGTACATGGATTAACGAAAGGAGTGGAAGGGTCACTCGCTTAGCCCTTCGCCTTCGCCTCCGCCTTATTCCCTTTGCCCTTTGCTCTTTCCCAGTTAGATTTGCCCCACGAAGTACCTATATGGCCAAAATCTCTGAAATAACAATCCGCATCGATCTCGATGACAACAAAATTCCCGCCTCCATTGAATGGCAGGCATCTGATGCAGGCATGTCCCAACCGGCAGCCAGCAAATCTGTATTTCTTTCCTTACTAGATAAGGAATCACTGGACACATCCACATTATTTCTTTGGACCAAAGAATGTCAGGTAGCTGAAATGGACAGAAATGTATATTATGGACTCACAGCATTAGCTGATGGCTATTACCGGGCAACGAACAATTCTGAATTGGCCAATGAGATGCGCAGGTTCGTGCAATACTTTGGTGAGAAGACCGGCATCATTCCTTCTGAATCAGAATCGCAGTCGTAGTGGAACCAGTTATTTTCCAAAATGATGAAACGGGTCGCGAAGCATTTAGCGCTCTCGCCTCAAAGGCTGTGCAATGGATCAGGGATTATTATGCCAACATCCATTCCTTTCCGGTTCGTAGTCAGTCACAACCCGGAGATATATACAATGCTTTTCCGGATGAGCCTCCGCAACAACCGGTTAGTGATGAAGCCGTTTTTAAAATATTAAACGAAGTGATCCTTCCGGGCATCACGCATTGGCAACATCCGAACTTCTATGCCTTCTTTCCGGGGAATACGAGTTTTCCATCCATTGCTGCTGAAATTATAACTGCGGGAATTGCCGCACAGTGTATGCTATGGGAAAGTTCGCCAGCGGCTGCAGAACTTGAACAGCGATGCATGGAGTGGTGCAGGGATCTCCTGGGATTACCTTCCTCATGGCAGGGCGTCATACAGGATACCGCATCGACTGCCACACTTTCTGCATTATTGACTGCGCGTGAATGGAAGTCAGGATATCGTATTTCTAAACGTGGCTTCGACGGCACTGTCTATCGTATTTATGCTTCTGCACAGGCACATTCATCTATAGAAAAAGCTGTTCGGCTGGCAGGATTTGGCACCGATAACCTGGTGCTGATTCCGGTGGATGAAAACTTATCAGCGCTTCCTGAAAAACTCGAAGAACTGATCAATGATGATATAAAAAAAGGATTTGTTCCGACCTGCGTCGTGTCTACAATTGGTACGACGGGTACAGGTGCGATCGATCCCATAGAAGCAATAAGTACGATTACGAATCGATATGGTCTATGGCACCATGTGGATGCTGCATATCTCGGTACTGCATTAATGCTCGATGAGTATGCCCATCTGCGAGCAGGTATTGAAGGGGCAGATAGTTTTGTATTTAATCCGCATAAATGGATGTTCGTTCAATTTGATTGCACTTCTTATTTTGTAAAAGATGTAGAATTGTTAACTCGAACCATGAGTATTAACCCTTCGTACCTGCAGACCGTGCATGGTGACAAGGTGCGTGATTACAGGGATTGGGGTGTGCCTCTGGGAAGACGTTTCCGAGCATTAAAGCTGTGGATGACGTTTCAATTATTAGGTACAGATGCGATCCAGACCCGCCTGCGGCATCACATTGCACTTGCATGCGATGTCGAAAAGAAGATTGTAGGGCATGAACAACTGGAATTAGCATATCCTCGTTCCGTCAATATAGTATCATTCCGCATCCGCAAGGATCTGGATCCGGATGGTCAGCTTACAAAACAATGGGCGCGGGTCATTAATGACAGTGGTAAAGCATACATGACCTATGCAACCGTCGAAGGCAGAAGTATGCTGAGATGGGTTCCTGGACAGACGTATACGCAACAGCATCATATCGACAGCACCTGGGATCATGTATGTCACTCGCTTAGTGGTATTCTAACAGAATGAGATTGTCGTTGAGTTACATTAAGAGGAGATAAGTATATTCGCTAAGCCTTGAGAAAATCAGGCTTATATAGCGGAAAAGTGGGGGATAAGCCTGATAGTGTCAGGGGTATAAACAAGTTGT
>JBBREG010000115.1:0-10856 GCA_038203125.1 Chitinophagales bacterium | reverse complement strand
AGGTTCAGGTACAGGCGTTCGCTTATGCGACTAACGACCAGATCAATAACATGACCTTCTACCGGTACAAACTGATCAATAGGGCTGTGCTTTCCATTGACAGTACATTCTTTGGTATGTGGGTTGACCCGGATATCGGTTGCTCGGCTGATGACTTTATTGGTTGCGATACTTCCCGAAGCTTAATGTATACCTACAACCAGGACGAACAGGATGGAGAAAACGGCTGTGACTGTCCGGGTGGAGTTGCCACTTATTGTACTGAAGTGCCAATCCTGGGAATTGACTACTTCCGGGGACCTAGGGAACCTGTACGAGGTATAGATACACTTCCAAATGATGGCCTCCCCCTTGATAAGGAGATTTACGGACAGGTCTATAATACCATAGGTTTTATTGGTGATTCGTTGATCATCCTAGATCTCGATATACTAACAGAACTCGGCATGTCCTCATTTACTTACCACGTCCGTCAGGGTGAAGGTTCCTGGCCAGGAGGTATGTGGGATCCACAGACAGGTGTAGAATTTTATAGGTGTCTTTCAGGATCCTGGAGAGATGGTACTCCAATAACTTTTGGTGGCAGCGGATACAATGTGGGCCCGGGTAATCAAAGAGTTGACTATGTTTTTACAGGAGACCCCGATAACCAGAATGACTGGTCCATGTGCTCAGCCAGTTTAGGCCAGATGGACCCCCGTACGGTACAGGCTACAGGACCGTTCCGTCTCGATCCGGGTGCAATCAACGAACTTATCATTGGAGCTGTTTGGGTAGCTGACCAGGTATATCCTTGCCCTGATCTGAGCGAACTCAGAGACGCGGATGACCTTGCACAGGCCTTATTTAATAATTGTTTCAGGCTCCCTACAGGACCTGATGCACCAGATCTCGACTGGATCGAATTAGATCGGGAACTGATCATGGTCTTAAGCAATGACATTAACTCAAATAACTACAAAGAACTTTATAAAGAGCGTGGTCTAGAAGTTCCTGAAGGAACGGTCGACAGTAACTACCTATTCGAAGGATATCTTGTATATCAATTACTGAATGGGAATGTCACTACAGGTGAACTTGGAGACGTAAGTAAAGCGCGCCTCGTATTCCAGGTTGATAAAAGAAATGGTGTATCTACATTATATAACTGGACAACCGTGCCAGGACCAGGTAATACTGATGTCTGGGTCCCGGTTGAACAAATCGTAGGTGCTGATGCGGGGATCCGCCATACATTCAGGATCACGGAAGACCAGTTTGCCTCTGAAGACAGGAGACTGATCAACCACAAGCATTACTACTATACTGCCATTGCATATGCGTATAATGAATTTGAACCGTTCGATCCGATAGACCTTTCTGGTCAGCGCAGACCGTATCTCGAAGGCCGAAGAAACCTGCAGGTGTATGATCCCTTACCACATCCACAGACATTCAGAAAAATCAATGGTATGTATGGTGAAGGACCCATCGTAACAAGGATTTCCGGCGTAGGCGCAGGTGAAAACTTCCTGGAGTTAGATACAAACGAATACAATGAAATTCTGGCTGGAAATGAAAATGGTGAAGTCACGTACCTCCGTGGTGCAGCTCCAATTCGTGTACAGGTTTTCAATCCGTTGGAGGTAAAGAATGGAACCTATATACTTGAATTTGTGGATCCCAATCCATCTGATACATTAGGTCTGGGTTCCGGCTGGAAATTGTACAATGTGAATGACCCGTCAAAAACATATGTAAATGAAAAACCAATTGCTGAATTAAATGAGCAATTGATTGCAGAGCTTGGGATATCCGTATTCATCGGACAGTCGGATGATGCAGGTGACAAAGCGGATGAGTCCAATGGTACCATCGGATATGATCTGACGTACAAAGACAATGGAGATCCAATATGGTTAAACCTTATTCCGGATGATTTGGGTGGAGCTCCATTCTTCAATTTTGTACAGACAGAACTACCTACATATCTTAATTTCCTGCTGGATCCTACCAGTGCATTTTCAGATTTCGCTCCATTTGTGCCATTTGCATTAGCAGATCATCTTCTGGACGAACCAGCTGAAAATCCTTTCGGTTTCAATATGACTCCCGGATGGCTCGACCCGAATGCTGGTACGATGCCCAATTTTGGACTTACCCTCCAAAATCTCAACAATGTGGACATCATCTTTACATCCGACACAAGTAAATGGAGCCGTTGTGTTGTTGTCGAAACCTCAAATGATTATTTCTATGGAGCAAATGGATTGGCCACGGAAGGCAATAAACGCAACCTGCAGAAACGATCTCGCCCTTCTGTAGGAAAGACAGATAAAAATAATGATGGATTCCCTGATCCGGACGGAGCAGTTGATGCCAATGGAGTTCCTTTGACAGGTATGGGCTGGTTCCCAGGGTATGCTGTTGATGTGGAAACAGGTGAACGTCTTAATATTTTCTTTGGTGAAAATTCAAGCTACAATGAGGCTATTGGAGAAATCCTTGGCATAGGCAATGTGGGTGTTGATATGCTCTGGAATCCAAGACCAGAGGTCATCCTGACTCCTGAAAACCAACAGCAGATTACAATTCTTGATTTATTTGGGGGAGGGATGCATTATATATATGTTACCCGCACCAAGTATGATCGTAGCGAAGCACTACGATTGGATCTGGATCGTACGAATATTGTAAAAGCAAGAGCACTGGCCAAAGTGACCTGGACTGCCATGCCGTTTTTATCCAATGATCCGGCCATTTCACTGCTTCCGTTAAATGAAGGATTGATTCCAAATGATGTGACCATCAAATTGCGTGTGGATAATCCATATCAATTGGCCATCGGAAATCCGGCATACGATGCATATCCTCGTTACAGGATTGAATTTGATTCAGTAGCACCACAAGTATTGACCGAGCCACAACTGGCCACAGCATTGGATGAAATTAATGTTGTGCCTAATCCATACTTGGCATACAGCGACTATGAGCAATCCTCATTTGATAATACGGTTAAGATCACCAATCTTCCTGCGTTGTGTACCGTAACGATTTATTCACTTGATGGTCGCTTCATCAGACAGTACACGCGTAACGAAGTAGGTAAGCCGAATTCGCCACCTCGGACATTGCCTCCGGTGGCTGTCAATCAGATCGTACCTGACCTGGATTGGAATTTGAAAAACTTTGCGGGTATACCGATTGCCAGTGGCGTATACATGATCCATGTAGATGCACCGGGTATTGGTGAGCGTGTAATTAAATGGTTTGGTGTGAACCGTCAATTTGACCCGGGCGGATTATAATACCGGACGTATCCAAAGGGAAAGTGATTCTTTAAAGACGATATGAAAGAAAGAAAAGTATGAATAGACTGATATTCCAACTATTGGTAGGTGCTTGTTGCCTCAGCTCTGCCACGGTCTATGGAGGCAATCCTGATAGACAGGGTGAAGCAGGCGGATATGAACTCCTGTTAAATCCATGGGCCCGCAATGCCGGGTTACATGCCATGTCCACTTCATTTGCATATGGTGTGGAAGCGATGCAGATCAATATTGCCGGTCTGTCGAGGATCAGCAAGACGGAGTTTGTTATCAGCCATGCACGCCTGTATGAAAGCACGGGTATAAAAATGAATGCGATTGGATTTGCCCAGAAAATGGGTGAAAAAGGCGCACTGGGTATTTCCCTGGTCGCTATGGATTTCGGAGACATCGAAGTAACCACCACGGGCACACCAGAAGGGACAGGCGCTACATATAGCCCGAATTTTTTCAACCTGGCGCTTGCTTATAGCCACACATTTGACCAGAAAGTATCAGTGGGTATTCTCCTGAGAGGTATTTCTGAGTCTATTGCAGATGTCAGTGCCTTTGGTTTTGCCCTTGATGCAGGCGTTCAATACGTGTCTGGCGAAAAGGACAATTTCAAATTTGGCGTTTCATTACGCAATATGGGATCCCCGATGAAGTTCAGTGGTGAAGGATTGTCATTTCCGACACCTAACCCCGATCCAAGTACTGATTTCCCCATTACCGTTAACCAAAGAGCTGCCGGCTTTGAGCTTCCCTCCATGCTGAATATTGGTCTTTCCTATGATTTCTGGGCAGGTACTCAGCATAGGTTTACGGCCCTTGGCAATTTTACAGCTAACAGCTTTACCGTCGACCAGATTGGCGGTGGTGTTGAATATGCATTCAAGGAGATGTTTATGCTTCGAGCTGGATACCGGTATGATCTGGGTGTACCAGCCAGCGATCCACAGCATAATGTATACTCAGGCCTTTGTGGTGGGTTGACGATCGAAGTTCCTACTAAAAAGGAGTCTGCTGGTCGTTTTGCGATTGATTACGCTTACCTGGCAACCAATCCTTTTGACGGAACGCACAATTTCAGCATCCGTTATAAAATGTAGGCATACTTGACAGCGGCAGGATAAATACTTATCTTTGGCGCAGCAAAAATTAGACGTTCTCACTTGGTAACAGGTGAGAACGTTTTTTCATCTATGTCATAAACACAAAGCCAACCCAGGGGAAATGGATCCTTATTCCCGGTGAGAACAATAGAAACCCGGTTAGCCAGACCATTACAGGACACATATATTCATCATTTAAAATTCATACGCCATGAGTGATATCAGTTACATGACTCAGGAAGGGTACAACCGGTTGAAAGAGGAACTCGAAGAGTTACGCACCACAGGAAGATTGGAAGCATCTCGCGCGATCGCTGAAGCACGGGATAAGGGTGACCTTTCCGAAAACGCCGAATATGACGCTGCCAAGGATGCCCAGGGCATGCTGGAGCTTAAGATCAATGACATGGAAAAGGTCATGTCTAATGCCCGCGTGATCAGTGAAGCGGACCTGGATATTTCCAAGGTGACTGTCCTTGCGAAAGTGAAAATCCGTAACCTGAAGAGCAAATCAGAGCATGTATATCACCTCGTATCCGAAAGTGAATCCAACCTGAAGGAAGGTAAGATCTCTGTGACAAGTCCCATTGGTACCGGATTGTTAGGTAAAAAAATAGGAGAGACCGCTACTGTCATCACACCCGGGGGACAACTGCAGTTTGAAGTACTCGATATTTTCTTCTAAAAAATACGTCACTCCAGGATGCCAACGATTTTTTCAAAAATTATTTCAGGAGAAATTCCTTGTCATAAAGTGGCAGAAGATGACCGGTGTCTTTCGTTTCTGGACATTCGTCCGATCGTGTATGGTCATACACTGGTGATCCCCAAAGTAGAAATTGATTACATCTTTGATCTCGATGATGAATACCTCGCGTATCTCAATGTATTTGCAAAAAAAGTAGCAAAGGTTTTAAAAGACCATGTGGATTGTGTGCGCATCGGTGTGATGATTGCAGGTCTTGAAGTGCCACATGCACATATTCATTTAGTGCCCATGAATTTGATAAGTGATTTATCATTCACGAATGAACGTGTGCAACCGAACCAGGAAGAAATGGCTGCTTTAGCGAGAAGGATGTATTCAGATTTTAAGAGGGGCTTATAGGCTTATAGTTTGCTTATAGGGTTATTGGTTTATTAGGGTTAAAAGGTATCCATAATAACTCCATAACCTAATAACTCCATAATCTAATAACCCCATAACCTAATAACCCAATAACTAATAACGGTCTACAGCTCACAAAAATGAATGGGCATACGATTTCGCTTGGAACAGCGAGACCTGAAGTGGTAAGGAAGGTGATGGAGAAGTTGCGAAAGATCTGATGATCTGAAAGAAAAGAAAAAGGGATTCCGTGAGGAATCCCTTTTAACATCTAAACCTTTGAAATCGGAAATCCAAAATCGGAAATCCAAAAATGAAAGTGGTACCTCCAGGAATCGAACCAGGGACACACGGATTTTCAGTCCGTTGCTCTACCATCTGAGCTAAGGTACCCTCACCGTAAAAAGAGCCGCGAGGCTCTTGGGGGAGGCAAAAGTAGTATTTTCCCTCAGAATTAACTATCTCAACCTATAATTTTGACCCATGATCGCACGGAGAATCATGATCCTGGCCGTTGTCTTTGTCCTGGGGAGTGCCTATTTCATATTTTTCAGGGAGCGGCATGATTTCGTATGGGTATTTGCCGGTAGCCTGCTGGTGCTTACGGTGACCTATGTATTTCAGCACCAGCTGGATCAGATGGTCATCCGTGGCGTCCCGCAGCGGATCGATAAAAGTATGCACCAGATGATGCTTGTGACTGCCCCGTATTACAAGAGTCTGAGTAAACAGGATATGCAATTGATGCAGGACCGAATGGCGCGATGGGTTCTCCGGAAGGAAATGATCCAGAAGAATGAAAATAAACCTCCCCAGGATCTCATGTATATTTTGTCTTACTATGCTGTATTACTGACGCTGCATCAGGAGGACTTCCGGTATGATATATTTGACAGGATCGTTTTTTATGAGCATCCGTTTCTCACACCGGGCGTACATGAAGAGGTGCATATTGTAGAGACAGAATCAGTGGATGGCACCATGATATTCTCTATTCCGCATTTGTTGAAAGGACATCTGGAAAAGGGTTACTATAATATAGCCCTGCATGCCAATGCTGAAGCGTATCGGATCCAGTATATGAAAGAATCAGTAACCTGGGAACCCAATATCTGGGAGCGATTGGAAGAAGTAAGCGGGATTCGGAGAGAACAATTGGATACATATATTGGTGTACCGCAGGAAGATCCCTGGCCTGTTGCCGTGCATCACCAGGTAACTTTCAAAGGGGCACATATCTCTGAAGTGCTTCATTATCTCCCCCAACTACAAAACATAGTCTAGGATACACCAGGGGAATCATTGGATACTGGTCAGACTTATATTGCATCGTGTCGAAATCAAGCGGTTATCGGTGTTATTAATAATATTTTTCGAACTTAAAATAAACATGATGAAATACGGTATTCTGCTGGCCTTTGTATGTTATACAAGCCTCGGGTTTTCACAGGAAAAAGAGATTAAGGCTCTCATTGATAAAATGTTTCAGGGTATATACAAGGCTGATACGGCTGCTTTGCGGAGTTGTTTTCTCCCGGCAGGCAGGCTGATGACGTATTCCTATGACTCCAAAGGGAATCCACGCGCGAAAGCGGATACGATGGATGAATTTCTTCAGGGAGTTGCAACGATGGGGCCAGAGGATATTGAAGAAAAGTTGACGGGGTGGCAGATTCTGATTGATGAAGGGATTGCTTCCGTATGGACGCCTTATGAGTTTTATTTTGAAGGTAAGTTCAGCCATTGTGGTGTGAATAGCTTTCAACTCATCCAGGTGCAACATCAATGGAAGATATCGCAGCTCACCGATACACGCAGGAAAGGGAATTGTGTGGAAGATGCAAAAACGATCCGGCAACTGGATTCACTGATCAACGCTTGGCATCATGCTGCTGCCCTGGCCGACGAAGAAAAGTTTTTCGGTGCGATGACAGCGGATGCTATATATATAGGTACTGATCCTACGGAACGATGGCTTCGGGATGAATTGCGGGAATGGTCTAAAAAATATTTTGACGGAGAAGCTGCATGGGATTTTAAGCCGCTGAGCCGTACGATTGAAATTGGGGACAGTGGTACCATGGCCTGGTTTGACGAATTATTGGACACCTGGATGGGGACGTGTCGGAGCACTGGAATTCTGAAAAGGGTAGACGGGCAATGGAAGATTATCTATTATCATTTATCAGTAGCGCTGCCTAATGATCAGCTGGATGGATACCGAAAATTGATCGGAACGAAGTGAAGCAACACATGAGATTTTTCATTCATATGACCTAAATATTATTGTTCTTATTAATATATATACATAAAAAGCTTGTTTTCAGATAAATAGACATAAATATTTTTTTTAAATCGTTGTATAATATTCAAAATTTCCGTTATATCTTTAACCCTGAAAGGCGAGAGTCTTTTGATTGCGATTATTGATTATTCTCAAAACTTATGGAAACTACACCTACCCCTAAAGGGTTAAGTCTGCTCGTGACTTGCCTTCTGCTTTTGACGATTTCGTTAAAGCCAACTATCCTCACTGCGCAATGCGACACCGAAGTCTCGGGTGTGTTCACCTACTGTAATGCCGTAGGTCTGCCCGCCGGATACTTTGTTGCTTTTCGTGTAAAAGACCTTACGGGTGCCACGCTTGATGTCGTGGATCTTACCGGACAAGTGCCCAATAACCGGGGCAAGCGTATTAATAATATTAATACACAGGTAGAACCAGCTACAATAACTGTTGCACAATTGTCCATTACAGGTGTCGGTGCAGATACCCTCGAGTTTTGGTATTTCGGACCGTTTGCCAGCAACACTCCTTTTGATGTTGCATTAGTGGATCCTACGAATACATGCGATACCATATTCATTGCATCGGGCACCTATAATTGTGCTGACAATACAGGAGATAGTGATCCTGGTGCTTGTGATGCGGATGTACCCTTATATTTCCTGGACTTTTCTCAGACGGCATTCCAGTATGGTGGAGGTGGAGGTGGAAATGAAAACTTTGATGAGATCTTCCTGATTATGCAGCGATCACGTGAAAGTCAATGTTGTGACCTTTCTCCTGCCAATCAAAGTTGTTTTGAATTTATCGTACAATTAGGTGCACAGGACATCGGACTTGCCATTGATGATGTAGGGAGTGGAGCTACTGCAGGTGAATTTTATGCTGATACTATTAACATGTTCGCCTGTACCGGGAATACTGCTACTACATGGCCCTTTACGGTATCCGGCGGCCAAAGTTCAGACCTGCCGCTGTGTCTGAATGCAGGTGCAGGAAATCAATTTGTTGTACTCTCCTGCAAATCCGGAAATAATGTTACCGGTGTATCCGTCGATGCCATTTCAAATATAAATGCTCCTCCGGCGACAACGATAGAACCCTGTAATGTTTTTATTGAAGTATTTGGTGCTGATTCCGTCATGTGGACAAGCCCGGATGATCCAAATCTTGATAATCTGCAGAGTTGCAATGGTGACAGTACCATTTGCTCCTTCTTTTATGATATCGCCATCTTTGGAGAGGTTACTTCCTGTGCCGGAGATACCTTTACATATATCGTGTCTGCCATGCCGGGTGATAATGAGTGTCTTGCAATTGATACAATTCTTACGGATACTACGTATGTTGTTGTTTATCCAACTTTTACGGTAGAAATTGATACGATGTGCAATGGAGATTCGCTCGATCTGACTGCCGTAACGACAAGTGCGGCAATCGGATGTATGTATAATTTTAGCTGGTCAACCGGTGAAACCACACAAACGATCACTGTAGATCTGGATGGCTCGGAGATTTTTGTCACCGTCACCTGGGCGGACGTACCAATTGAATCTCAGGGATGCGTTTCTGCAGTTGATTCCATTCTGGCTATAGGCGGACTCGTTCTCGATTGTAGTAACATCGGTGATACATTATATACATGTATCAGCCAATTACCCGATCCGGACAATTCGCTCATCGGCATCTCTGGTTGTGGTTCAGCAGCATATGTATTGTACAATCAGGATGTGAGTAATGGAGGTGATGGTTGTATTGGTGATACGTTAATCATTACCCGTTACTATATCATAGATTTTGATGGAGATACTATAAATACAACGACTGACAGAGATAGCTGTACACAATTGCTCTCATTTGTAGATAATGCCCCACCATCTATTACCTGTCCGGCTCCGGTTACTGTACAATGTGCACAACAGGTACCCGTTCCTTCAACGACGACTATTAGTACAAGCGATAATTGTGGCGCGGTGCCATCGATCACATTTGTTAGCGATGTTACTTCTAATATGACCTGTACGAACAGGCTTACAGTGACACGTACTTACAGGGCAACAGATGCTTGTGGAAACTCATCCACATGCGCACAGACGATTACTGTGTTTGATAATATGATTCCACTTATTACCTGTCCGGCTCCTGTAACAGTGACGTGCGCAAGTAATGTGCCAGCACCCAATACTGGCTCTGTCACCGTACTCGATAATTGTGGTGGTATGGCTACTGTAACGGTGTTGCCTGATATTACTGCAAACATGACCTGTGCCAATAGGTTTGTCTTAACACGCACCTATCGGGCTACAGACCTTTGTGGTAACTCCGCGACATGTACACAAACGATCACTGTTATAGATAATACGCCGCCGTCCATTACATGTCCTGCGCCAGTAACTGTAACCTGTGTAGGACAGGTACCTGGTGTCAATCCGATGTCAGTTATCGCTTCTGATAATTGTGGTAGTGGCGTAATCGTGACACATCTCAGCGATATGATTCCAAGTGCAACCTGTACAAACCGGTTCACACTGGTGCGCACCTATCGCGCTACAGATGCTTGTGGTAATTCAGCCACGTGTGCGCAGACAATTACTGTCTTTGATGGTACACCTCCAGGTATAACCTGTCCTGCATCTGTGACAGTTACCTGCGCGAGTAATGTTCCTCCTGTTAACACCGCTTCCGTAACAGCATCCGACAATTGTGGTGGTACACCGACTATTGCACACGTCAACGATCTCACGGTCAATCAGACATGTGCCAATCGATTTACGGTCAACAGAACATACAGAGCTACCGATGCATGTGGGAATTCTGCAACATGCAGTCAAACGATTACAGTTAATGATAATGTTGCACCTTCTATTACGTGTCCTGCTCCTGTCACGGTAACCTGTGCATCTGCAGTGCCTCCTGTAGCCACAGGAAGTGTTACAGCTTCGGATAATTGTACAGGCGCAACCGTTGTCGGCTTTATCAGTGATGTCACAGTCAACCAGATCTGCGCTAACAGATTAACTGTATTGCGGACCTACCAAGCATCTGACCTTTGCGGTAAT
>JBBREG010000114.1:0-10878 GCA_038203125.1 Chitinophagales bacterium | reverse complement strand
TCCCTGGAAATTCCCTCAATCCTGCCCCTTCGCACTGCGTGCATCTCCCCTGCGTTTCTACTTTCGCTGCGCATCATTCCGAAAACGCCGGGGTAAGACACTCCCTGGAATTTCTCACAATCTGCTCCTTCGCACTGCGTGCATCTCTCCTGCGTTTCTACATTCGCTGCGCATCTTTCCGAAAACGCCGGGGTAAGACACTCACCGCAACATGCCGTAATCCTGCCCTTTCGCACTGCGTGCATCTCCCCTGCGTTTCTACTTTCGCTATGCATCATTCCGAAAACGCCGGGGTAAGACACTCCCTGGAAATTCCCTCAATCCTGCCCCTTCGCACTGCGTGCATCTCCCCTGCGTTTCTACTTTCGCTACGCTTCATTCCGAAAACGCCGGGGTAAGCCACTCACCGCAACATGCCGAAAACGCGGGGTAAATCACTCACCGCCACTTCCCTCAATCCTGCCCCTTCGCACTGCGTGCATCTCCCCTGCGTTTCTACTTTCGCTGCGCTTCATTCCGAAAACGCCGGGGTAAGCCACTCCCTGCTACATGCCGAAAACGCCGGGGTAAGCCACTCCCTGCTACATTCCGAAAACGCCGTGTAAGCCACTCCCTGCAACATGCCTGGCAGGATCTCTCCGCTGTGCTTAGACCCGCAAGCCGCAAGCTGATGGCCGCATGCTGCAAGCATTTCATTCTGCTCCCATCCCAATGTTTCCAAACATTACCCCCGCCCCATTTGTACTATACATTAACTCTTGCTGCTGACGTGTCTCATGGCTGTCTCCTATGACAATTCTGCCACATGATTTCACTCTTTCAGCAGCCTAAACCAAAAAACCACAGGTGACAAGTAATCCCATCCAGGATTTTTTTTCTCAGATCAGGATCCCATTCCTGGGCGAGAACCTCCTGCGCAAATACGAGAACGAAAAGTCCCCGCTACGTGCAGAGATCTTTACTACCCTTCAACTCGAACAATACGCCACCTCTTTAGCAGCCCTCCACACCGTTGCAAAAGAACCCGGCCCTGAGCCCCTCATCAACCGCCTCCAGGATAATGAAGCAATCCTCATCGAGGTCCGCAACCTGGTAGTCGAATCTGTCATCGAAAATCATCCCACGACGCCCGCCGCCGAATGGTTCCTTGATAATTTCTATCTGATTGAAGAACAGATCCGCATCGGAAAAAAACATTTCCCTAAAGGTTATAGTGAGACACTTCCGAAATTATCAAAAGGACCTCTCACAGGGTATCCGAGAGTATACAGCATCGCATTAGAAATTATCTCACACAGCGACGGTCGTGTCGACCTGGATAATCTCTATGCATTCATCATTGCTTATCAAAAAGAAAGTACACTCAATCTCGGTGAATTGTGGGCCATCCCTATCATGTTGCGATTAGCCCTGATTGAAAATCTTCGGAGACTCGCGGCACAAATCGCTATCGATCGTCTGCATAAAAATCTCGCAGACTCATGGGCTAACCGTATGATTGATGTTGCCGAAAAAGATCCCAAAAGCCTGATCGTTATTACCGCCGACATGGCACGCTCCGATCCACCGATGGTGAGCTCTTTTGTGGCAGAGATCGCGCGTCGCCTGTTGGGGAAAGGACCAGCACTCACACTACCGCTCACCTGGATCGAACAACGCCTGTCCGAAAATGGACTTACAACAAATAGTCTCGTTCATCAGGAAACACAAAAACAAGCAGCAGCACAAGTCTCGATCAGCAATAGTATTGGCAGCCTCCGCTTTTTAAATGGTACCGACTGGCGTGAGTTTGTAGAAAATACAAGCGCCGTAGAACAAATCCTGCGTAACGATACGAATGGCACATATACGCGAATGGATTTTTTCACACGCGACCATTACCGCCATGTCGTCGAGCGTGTTGCATTACGCAGCGAATTACCCGAAACTAAAATTGCATCGATCGCAATTGATCTTGCCAAAAGTGAAGCCTCCTACCTGCATGAAGATCCCCGACACCAGCATGTTGGCTACTATTTAATCGGCAATGGTTTACGCCAAACAGAAAAAAATGCAGGAATCAAATTAAACAGTTATCAAAAACTACGGGCATCTGTTTGCTCCATTCCATTCTTTTGGTACGGCAATTCGATCATTATCATCACGCTGATCCTGACTGCATTGTTAATACATCATGAATATCAGCAGAGTATCAGTTCTGGTTGGCTTATCGCAGCCGGACTCATTTTTCTTTTTGCCACAAGCTACCTCGCGACAGCCATCGTCAACTGGATCGCAACGATACTGATCAAACCGGATTTTTTACCTCGCATGAATTATGTGTATGGCATTCCACCCGAATCTAAAACATTTGTTGTAGTGCCAACGCTGTTTGGAAGTATACCTGAACTCGAAGGGCTGATCGAAACAATGGAAGTACGGTATCTCGCCAACCGCCAGGAGAATCTTCATTTTGCCCTGTTGACAGATTTCAAAGATGCAGCCTACGAAATCAACGATGATGAAAAAAAACTACTTGTGTATGCCGATAAATGTATCAGGGAACTCAACAAAAAATATCACCGTGAATCCAACGATGCGTTTTTTCTTTTTCACCGTCCGCGCAAATGGAATGAAGCTGATAAAATCTGGATGGGGTATGAACGCAAACGAGGAAAGTTAGGTGATCTGAATGCTTTGTTACGCGGCCATGCTGATCATGCTTTCCAGATGATCGTTGGTGACCCTGATGTCCTGAAACTGGTTAAATATATCATTACGCTTGATGCTGATACCCAATTACCGCGCGAATCTGCATGGAAAATTGTGGGTACGATTGCCCATCCGCTGAATCAACCATTTTTTGATTCCCATAAAGGGAGGGTTACCGCAGGATATGGTATTCTGCAGCCCAGAGTAGCCACGAGTCTACCTGAAGGTTCAGGTTCATGGTATTCTCGAATACATGCAAGTGATTTTGGAATTGATCCATACACACGCGCTGTCTCCGATGTGTATCAGGATGTTTTGAAAGAAGGATCATTCATCGGGAAAGGGATCTATGATGTGGATGCATTCGAACAGGCGGTCGGAAACCGTTTTCCGGAAAACAGGATCTTAAGTCATGACCTGCTTGAGGGATGTCATGCACGCTCTGGACTTACAACAGATGTGCAATTGTACGAGGAATATCCTTCTGCATATCTCGTCGACATGAAACGACGTCATCGGTGGATACGCGGAGACTGGCAGATCGGTAGATGGTTATTCCCACGTGTACCAGCTCCGGGAAAAAAAACACAGAAGAATGTATTGTCAGCAATTTCCCGCTGGAAGATATTTGATAACCTGCGCCGCAGTCTTGTTCCGCCAGCATTCCTGTTGATGTTTTTATATGGCTGGATCATTTCAGATACACCCTGGTTTTGGACATTCACTGTAATAGGCATCGTTCTTCCTCCATCGATATTTTCATTCACCTGGAATCTCCTCAATAAATCTAAAGACATTGAATGGGCCAATCATGTCACTGCAGCAGTAGAAGCCCTAATCAATTCAGTCCTTCAACACATCTGGACGATCATCAGCCTGCCGTATGAAATGCATGTGAATCTTGATGCCATTTCCCGCACAATATGGAGAATGTTTATTTCCAAAAAGAATTTATTACAGTGGGATCCCTTCGGTGCAACCAGTGGATTAAAAAGTCTTGCACTTCACGTAATGAAGATGTGGATCGGACCCGCAGCAGGCGTGGCATTATTTCTCTTCCTCCCTTTAATTTCCTGGCCTTCATTCATTGTGGCAAGTCCTATCCTGATCCTTTGGATTCTATCACCGGTTATTGCCTGGTGGATCAGTATTCCGGTAGCCCGGAGAAAAACGCATCTATCTAATCTTCAGCAGGTATTTCTGCGTAAGTTATCACGTAAGACCTGGGCATATTTTGAACAATTCGTCGGCCCGGAAGACAATTGGTTACCACCCGATAATTTCCAGGAATATCCATCACCCCGCATTGCCCACAGGACATCACCTACGAATATGGGTATCTCATTATTGTCTTCGTTGTCAGCATATGATTTTGGATTTATCTCATCAGGTCATTTGATCGAAAGATCTAATAAGACCCTTGCTTCCATGCACAACATGGAGCGATATAAAGGACATTTTCTTAATTGGTATGATACACTGACGTTATCACCTCTCCTGCCACGATATGTATCCACAGTGGACAGTGGTAATCTTGCGGCTTCACTGCTCGTGCTCAAAGAAGGTTTGCTGGCGTTATGCGAAGATCCGATCATTCACCCCAACCTGTTGGATGGAATACAGGATACACTTTGGGTGTTGAGTGATAAAGTGAAAGATCCACTGATCCTTCAGAAAATACAGCGAGACATTCAACTGGCTAGCGCGAATCTTCCTTTAACAATTTCCACCCTAAAAATACTTCTGGAAAAAATCATTGCAACCATCCATGAGATCAATGCGGGTGAAGGCAATCCAAATGAAAGTGAAAAAGACTGGTGGCTTCAATCTTTTTTAAACCAATGCCAGGGTTCGTATGACGATCTCATGTTACTTAGTGCCTGGAAGATGCCTGGAAATGTTCCTGCAAAATTGGCTGAATTCGTGGTGACAGATACTATTATCCCATCACTTTTTGACGTAGAACGTAAGACCACTTCATTATTAACGAGGCTGAAGCAGGTAAAAGAAAATGAACTTACGGAAGAAGAGCGGTTCTGGTTGAAAGATTATCAAACACAACTGACTACTGCACAGTCAGCGGCAAAAACAAGATTGGACCTCATCAATACCATGGTCGCGTCATGTATTGAATTTGCAGATTACGATTATGAATTCCTCTATAATAAAAAACAACACTATCTCACGATCGGATATAATGTGGATGACCACCGTCGTGATCCGGGATTCTATGACCTGCTGGGATCCGAGGCACGGTTAGGAAATTTTGTTGCGATCGCACAAGGCAAAATTCCACAGGAGAGTTGGTTTTCACTGGGAAGACAAGTAACCAATCCGGGTACAGAACCTGTATTACTCTCATGGAGTGGATCCATGTTTGAATATCTAATGCCCATGTTGATCATGCCATCCTACGAAAACACATTACTGGATCAAACACACAAAGGTGCGGTACGCAGGCAGATTGAATACGGTAAAAAAAGAGGATATCCATGGGGTATTTCTGAATCATGTTTCAACATGGTGCATGCTAACATGGATTACCAGTACAGGGCATTTGGTGTGCCGGGCCTGGGATTCAAACGTGGCCTTGCAAATGATTATGTCGTTGCCCCATACGCATCTGTCATGGCGCTGATGGTTGAACCTGAAGAATCTTATGAAAATCTTTTGACGCTTACCGAAAGTGGCTATGAAGGTAAATGGGGTTATTATGAATCAATCGATTATACCCCTGGAAGATTGCATCGGGGGCAAAATCCAGCTGTCATCAAATCCTTCATGACGCATCATCAGGGCATGAGTCTTTTATCCCTGGCGTACATCCTGCTGGATCAACCTATGCAAAAACGATTTCAATCGGATCTGCAATTCCAGACGTCACTATTATTGTTACAGGAAAAAATTCCGCAGGTTACTGCATACTATGCACCAGCAGCTGATATCGCAGAGATCCCGACAGATATAATGGATTCAGAACTCCGTGTTATCAATACAGCAGATACCCCAATCCCTGAAGTGCAGTTACTCTCCAATGGCAGGTACCATGTCATGATCAGTAATGCAGGTGGCGGATACAGCCGGTGGAATGACCTCGCGGTGACCCGATGGCGTGAAGATGGCACGCGCGATGCATGGGGAAGTTTTTGTTTTATCAAAGATCTTGAGACGAACCAGTTCTGGTCGAATGCACATCAGCCCACGTTAAAAACAGCAGATCATTACGAAGTCATCTATTCTCAGGGACGCGCAGAATTTAGGCGGAAAGATTTTCAACTGGAGACACATACCGAAATTATTGTGTCCCCGGAGGACGATGTCGAAATGCGTCGTATTCACATCACCAACCGTTCACGTAAACGCAGACATATTGAAGTCACCAGTTACGCCGAAGTCGTATTGAATAATGCAACTGCAGAAATGTTGCATCCAACATTCAGCAATTTATTTGTTCAAACCGAAATTTTAAAAGAACAACAGGCCATCATGTGTACGCGCCGGCCACGCTCAGAGAACGAACATCCGCCATACATGTTTCACCTCATGAAGATGCATGGTGCGGAAACACAAAAAATATCTTTTGAGACCAGTAGAGATCAGTTTATCGGAAGAGGCAATACCATTGCTGATCCGGTTGCGATGTATGAAGAAGATGGATTGTCAGGCAGCCAGGGATCTGTATTGGACCCTATCGTTGCCATTCAATACAAGCTCACAATAAAACCCTATGAATCCATCACACTGGACCTGGTATATGGGATTGGCAATACACAGGAGGAATGTCAGCATCTCGTCAATAAATACCAGGATAAACATCTGGCGGATCGTGCCTTTGAATTGGCATGGACACACAGCCATGTCATGCTGCGCCAGATCAATGCGACAGCTGCAGACGCGATCCTGTATTGCAGGTTAGCAGGCTCCATTATCTATGCGAATGCATCCCTTCGTGCGGATCCATCCATCATCATGAAAAATCAGCGCGGACAATCGGGCTTGTGGAGCCATTCCGTGTCAGGTGACTGGCCCATCGTTCTGGTACAGATAGAAGACAATACAAATATTGATCTGGTGCAAAAACTGGTGCAGGCGCATGCATTCTGGAAATTAAAAGGATTGAAGGTTGACCTGGTCATCTGGAATGAAGATCATGGCGGCTATCGACAAGTGCTGCACAACCAGATCTTATCCTTGATTGCACCTACACACACAAATGACATCCGGGACAAACCAGGAGGAATTTATATCCGGTCGGCCGAGCAACTATCGAATGAAGACCGGTTGCTATTCCAGACAGTAGCGCGCGTTATCATTTCTGATAAACTGGGTACTCTTGAAGGACAACTCAACAGGAGAAAACGATTGAAGCCCATCATCCCGAATTTCTCTCCTTCTAAATCTTTAATGAGTTATACAGGTGTACTGCCAGCGCATACTCACCTCAAATTCTTTAATGGCCTGGGAGGTTTTTCTGCAGATGGAAAAGAATATGTGATCACTACATCACCGGACCATACGACACCTGCACCCTGGTCAAATGTGATTGCCAATCCACATTTCGGAACCGTAATTTCAGAAAGTGGTCAGTCCTATACATGGTTCCAAAATGCGCATGAACTACGTCTGACCCCATGGAATAATGATCCGGTTACAGACATTGGCGGTGAACATTTTTACATACGCGATGAAGAATCCGGAAAATACTGGTCACCTGCTCCTCTACCCACACGCGGTAGAACTCCATACAATACACGCCATGGATTTGGATATAGCGTATTTGAACACATGGAAGAAGGTATCCAATCCGAGCTACTCGTTTTTATCGATCCGGAACATCCAATCAAATATTCAGTACTCAGGCTGAAAAATGTTTCTGGACAAAACAGGATGCTTTCCGCTACAGGATATATTGAATGGGTATTGGGTGACCTGCGGCACAAGACGTTGATGCACATTGTTACCGAACTGGATTTAAACAGTGGAGCCATCATCGCACGCAATTCGTATCAGACAGAGTTTGGTCAACTCATAGCATTCTTTGATGTCAATCATCCGACACGCACGATAACCACAGACAGGGATGAATTTATCGGACGGAACGGCAGTGTCATGGCACCAGATGCGATGGGCAAGACAAAACTTTCAGGCAAGACGGGTGCTGCATTAGATCCGTGTGCAGTGATACAAGTGCCGGTGACACTACCGGAAGGTGAGGAAGTAGAGATCATCTTCCGTATGGGTACAGGCATTCACATGAATGATGTCAATTTCCTGATTCGTCAAAGTCGGGGCAGAACAGCCACGTTGGAAGCACTGACAGTTGTGAATTCATACTGGAAAAAAACCTTGTCAACAATTGAGATTGATAGTCCTGATATGGGCATAAATTTATTGACCAATGGATGGCTTACGTACCAGACGTTAGCGTGCAGGTTGTGGGCACGCAGTGGTTATTATCAATCCGGTGGTGCATTTGGATTCCGTGATCAGTTACAGGATGTGATGTCACTCTTGTATGCAGAGCCTGCCCTGGCACGACAGCAGATCGTCTTATGTGCATCCCGTCAATTTGTGGAGGGAGATGTACAGCATTGGTGGCATCCGCCCGTGGGACGTGGGGTACGGACGAAATGCAGTGATGACTATCTATGGTTGCCGTATGTCACGTCAAAATATGTGATGATAACAGGTGATGTATCTGTGCTCGATGAGCAGATCCAATTCCTTGAAAGTCGTGAGCTAAACGAAGACGAGGATTCATATTATGATCTGCCGATCCGGTCAGATCAGGTTGATTCCCTGTATGAGCATTGTATCAGAGCATTAGAATTCGGTTGCAAATTTGGTGTGCATGGATTGCCGCTGATGGGATCGGGTGACTGGAATGATGGTATGGATCGTGTGGGTGAGCATGGGAAAGGCGAAAGCGTATGGCTCGGATGGTTTTTGTACGATACCCTGCAACGATGGATCGAAATCGCTCAACTAAAAAATGAAGAGTCAGATATCGTACGATATCGCCAGGTCGGCATCGAGTTGCGAAAGGATATTGAAGGGCATGCATGGGATGGCGATTGGTACCGGCGCGCCTATTTTGATGATGGTACCCCATTGGGTTCAAAATCGAATGATGAATGTAAGATTGATTCTATTGCACAAAGCTGGTCTGTCATTTCAAAAGCTGGTGATCAGGCTCGTACGGAAGAGGCATTGAAGCAGGCGGATACATATCTGGTCGATGCTGAGAATAAGATTATAAAATTATTTGATCCTCCATTTGATACGTCATCTCTGAATCCTGGGTATATCAAGGGTTATGTGCCCGGTGTTCGTGAAAATGGTGGACAGTATACACATGCTGCCATCTGGTTGATCATGGCATTTGCAGCCAGGCGTGATAAAGCAAAAATGTGGCAGTTGCTACAGATGATCAATCCGATCCGTCATGCCCAGTCCCCGGAGGGTGTACAAATATATAAGGTGGAACCATACGTCATCGCAGCAGATGTTTATGCCATACCCAACCAAATGGGCCGTGGAGGATGGACCTGGTATACAGGTTCTGCTGGTTGGATGTATCAATTGATCATTGAATATGTCTTTGGATTAAAACGCCGTGGCAATACACTCACCTTTGAACCTTGTCTACCGGAAGAATGGAAGACTGTGAAATTAAAATACAGGTATATAAATACATCCTATGTCTTTCATCTCACCCAGACACCTCATGACAAAGCGGAAGTCCTTATTTTTGAAGGTGAGCATTTGAATCATTCAAATGAAATACAACTGGTTGATGATGGCAGGCAACATCATGTCCAGGTGAGGATACATACAGTATCCATTCCACTGATAGCTACACCTAATTAATGGATTCTTAAAAAACAAGCATGAAAACAGTCATTTATAGCGCTCACAAATTTGAGCGTGAATATATAGTGAATGCCAATGCTAACCGTCATGATCTGATATTACATGAAGTAGCCTTGTCTGAAGATACTATTCAACTTGCTGCAGGTTGCGTAGCCGCCAGTATTTTCGTAACTGATCAGGCACCTGCGGGAACGTTACAAAAACTCGCGGCATTGGGAATCCGTTATTTGGCTTTACGCTCTGCAGGATATAACCACGTTGATCTGAAGGAAGCAAAAAGAGTAAACATTGGTGTTTCCCGTGTGCCATCCTATTCACCCTATGCAGTCGCTGAACATACCATTGCGATGATGCTTGCACTTAACAGGCAATTGGTGCACGCACATAACCGGATCAACGAACTGAATTTCTCACTGGATGGACTAACAGGATTTGATATGCATGGAAAAGTTGCGGGAATTATTGGTACTGGCCAGATTGGAAGTCTGGTCGTAAAAATTCTGCATGGCTTTGGGTGCAGGATTCTCGCACATGATACGATTGAAAATGCATCACTGATAAAAGATTATGGACTCACGTATGTGGATTATAACACACTCTGTGAGCAGTCTGACATTATCTCATTGCATGTTCCATTGAAAGATGACACTAAACATATTGTCAATGCGGAGCTCATACAAAAAATGAAGCGGGGTGTGATGCTGATCAATACCAGCAGAGGGGCACTGGTAGATACCAAAGAAGTCATCACTGCGCTTAAATCGGGTCACATTGGGTATTTTGGAATAGATGTCTATGAGGAAGAAGAAGGGTTGTTTTTTGAAGACCATTCACAGGACATTCTGCAAGATGACCTGATCGCCCGTCTCATGGCATTTCGGAATGTATTGATCACCAGTCACCAGGCCTTTCTGACAGATACCGCATTGAAGAATATTGCGGATACGACGATTTATAATCTGGATTGTTTTGAAAAAGGAATTGCCAGTGGGAATGAAATATAATAGCCATGGCATGGGAAAAAATCTCGGTGGAATTTGATATAACTGTACCATGATCCAGGATTAATGGGCTATTTGGCAACTTTGATCCTCTGTAATGTATTCCTATTGAGCACACACAATATAATCGGGTATGCTATGTTTTCAGATTTTCGATCACTCCGTCCATTAATTGTACATTTTCCTGTCATATTGATTCAACTTTCAGTTGCTTTCCATGCAATCCTCGTTTGGAAAGAACCAATTATGATAGTGATTACAAATGGGGAGCCGCGCATACCTGGCATTATTAATTCAAAATAAAAGTCAAATC
>JBBREG010000113.1:0-10885 GCA_038203125.1 Chitinophagales bacterium | reverse complement strand
TATTCTCCGGCAAATGCAAAAGGAATTATAGCCGTTTCGGCTCTTGGAACAGATCTGCGTAAAGCACCTTTCTCTAACACCGTGAATGATCTCTCCTACGGCATTGCGGCTCCTGGTGTAAAAATCATGTCTACCTTTCCGGGCAAACAATATAAGGAAATGGATGGCACGTCGATGGCTACTCCGATGGTGGCAGGATTAGTGGGGATGCTAAAAGCGTTCAGACCTGAAATCACTACTAAGGAAGTTTATGAAATCCTTTTTGAATCCGGAAAAACAGTTTCAGATGGCAAGGCTACGGGAAGGATGATACAGGCGGCGGATGCCTTGGAAAGAGTCGTTGACTAGTGCAAGACAGTAAGACAGTAAGAACTATTTCGTATTACCAGATGTATCTGCAGGCTTTCTCGAGAAGAAGATAATCTTCCTCTTCATTTCCATTCATTTCGAGGGTGATGGCAGATTGCTCATAGATGGGTTTCCTGATGGTCAGCAGATCGGAGATTTTTAACTCTACATCAACATCACTAAGTAAGGAAAGGAGGGGTCTGGATTTTTTGATCTTTAGCAAATGTATGGCAAGGATATCATCCGGCCATTGAAGATACACTGTGATACCATGTACTTTCATCCAGGCCATATTGTCTTCGAAACAAGGTAATCCTCCACCTGTCGAATTGATGGACTTCGGATAAAAGGTAGTTTGCCTGAGAATATCGGCTTCGAGTAGTCTGAAATATTGCTCACCATATGAATCAAATATTTCAGAAATGGTCATTCCTGTTTGCGCTTCCACAACACTATCCGTATCGAAAAAAGGAGCATTGACGGTAGCCGCTACCCGTTGACCCAGGGTTGATTTGCCTGTCCCCATAAATCCGACTAAATAGATCCTCATGACGGAATCAAAAGTAATAGATTTGTGATGTGATTAGACTTTCAATGTTGCTTGTTGTTCTTACGATTATGATGGCTGGAGGGTGCAAACAGTCGTCCTCACCGAAGAGTGCGTCCCCGCAAGACACTTTCAAACCAACCGGAGGGATAGCGGATCTGGTGTATAACCCAATGAGATCTGATGGTACGCTGGACAGCTCCTATCTACCTATCCTGACATGGAAGGAGGAAATATTTGACTTTGGTGCTGTGTTTGAAGGAGATATCGTCACTAAGGACTTCTATTTTACCAATACCGGGACAGCTCCTCTGCTCATCCTGAAAGCTACTTCTACTTGTGGTTGCACTATACCCGAATGGCCCTCCACACCTGTTCAGCCTGATAGCACCGGTTCTATCAAGGTGAAATTCAACACATTACACAAACCGGGCCTTCAAAGCAAAGAGGTGACTATATTTGCAAACACTTTTCCCAACCAAAGTAAAATAACGATAAAAGGAAAGGTGGACACAAAAAATTAACCTGATGATGATTACACTCTTTTTTTTACAAGCTTCCTCTAGCCTTCTCGGGTCATTGTGGCCTCTGCTGCTCATGTTTGTCGTGATCTTTTTCTTTTTTATTCGTCCACAGGCGAAAAAGCAAAAAGAACAAGTCAAATTTCTTGAGTCACTGGATAAAGGTGAAGAAGTGGTGACTTCCAGCGGTCTAATAGGACGTGTCAATAAAATTGACGGAAGTATAGTTACCCTGACGATAGCTGAAAAGACTTTTGTTCGTGTGACGAAGGGTTCGATTTCAAAAGAGATGACAGAGGCATTCCGCAAGTCAGATTCTGCTTCGGCTGAGAGTTCGGCGAACTAGTAGGCAGTAACGCTTCCCAAAGCGTGATAAAGGCTACGTTTATAGACAAATCCGAATTTGCCAGGTTTAGATTTCGAAGAAAAATAAACGACTTCTGGATGGAGTTTGATCCTCTTGCCACAGTCATTCCTGTGTGTGTTTATAATTTAATTTCCTCTTGGAATGGAGGTAGTTGACGGAGCAAACAATTCAACTACTTCACCGTAACACTCCATTAAAAGGCATCAATATATTATGTCGTGGGTATGGTAAAAGAAAAAACATGAAGGAGCCATTAGTATTGGATAAAGCCTTTCAGGATATTTTACAACAACTGGAGCTTGAACTGGATCACTTTTTTATCACCGGAAAAGCGGGCACAGGAAAATCAACTTTGTTGCAGCTCTTTCGCAAGACGACGCACAAAAAAGTAGTCGTTCTCTCCCCTACCGGTATTTCAGCGCTTAATGTCCATGGACAAACCATTCATTCCTTTTTTCAGTTTCCACCCAAACTCATGCACCAGGGGGAAATCTTTATCAACAAAAGACTCATTCGATTATTGTCTGTAGTAGAAGCGATCATTATCGATGAAGTCTCCATGGTCAGGGCGGATGTCATGGATGCGATTGACTATTCCTTAAAGCTGCATCGTAAATCAGTAGCCCCGTTTGGGGGTGTTCAGATGTTGTTCTTTGGCGATTTGTATCAGCTACCCCCGGTGGTCAGCAGCCAGGAAGAAAGGGAATATTTTCGAACGACGTATACGACAGCATACTTCTTTGATGCTCATGTATTTCAAAAACATGTGCCATTGCGGATGATCGAGTTGACGAAGGTATACCGTCAAAGTGAACGAAATTTTATCCGATTACTGGATGCGATCAGGACCATGCAATTTGATTTTGATGATCTTGAAAGTATCAATGAACGTTATATCCCGGATGCACAGATTGAAGATCCCTTTCTGACACTATGCAGTACTAATGCTGCTGCGCAACAAATCAATAAAGAGCGACTTGACAAACTCACGACGAGTTCATTTTTTTATTCAGGAGAGGTCAAAGGTGATTTTAATCCAAAATTATTTCCGACGGATTACAAACTTGAGCTTCGCATGGATGGACAGGTCATGCTGATTAGAAATGATCCTGAGAAACGATTTGTAAATGGTAGTCTTGCACGGATAGTTGGTCTTGAAGAAGAAAAGATAACAGTGAGCATGACGGATGAAAGCGGGAAAACGGAAATCTTCGATCTACCTAAAATGACATGGGAGGTCAACAAATACACGATTTCTGCCGACGCAGACAATCCAATAAAAGCAGAAGTTACAGGTAGTTTTACTCAATATCCTGTTCGCCTCGCATGGGCGGTCACGATACACAAAAGTCAGGGCAAGACCTATGACAGAGTGGCGATCGATCTGGGCAGAGGAGCCTTCGAACATGGTCAAACGTATGTTGCTTTGAGCCGGTGCCGCACGATGAACGGTGTCTTTCTGAAAAAGCCTCTTACACCAAGGGACATCATGGTCGATGAGCGGGTGGCTGAATTTTATGAAACCATGCGTTAGAATATATGGCGTATTCACCAATCAGATCCTAGGTATCCGTTTCATTTTCAGGATGTTCTTTTTGAGGGATTTGTCTTAGAATATATATACCAATCCATCCGGACAGTATATCAATCATGGTATGGATCACTACCACAAATAAAAGTGACTGGCTCAACACAAAAATGGCTGCAAGCAGAATGGAAAGGAAAAAGATTTTCACCATCGACCGATATCCCTGGTATCCGTGCAGGAAAGCAAACAAAGCTGACGCGAATAGACAAGCCGTAATCGCACCTGAAGGCGTATTGCCTGTCCAGAATAGGACATAAGGGATGAGGTATCCTCTAAAAATAATTTCCTCTCCAATGCCGGCAGCGAAGGCTAAAACAAGAAAATGGAATAATTCCCTCGAATCAGCAGGTACCAAAGAAAGGGTGCTATTTCTCTGCCGGAGTGTTTTTTCACGCCAGCGTCGGAATCCATATTGAAAAAAGATATCCAGTGTATAAAACAAAAATACGGCAATGAGTAAAAGTAAAATTACCGGGCTCCATTGCGGCCAGCTAAATCCCATCCCAGTCAGTGACCTTCCGGGTATCCGCCAAATCGTAATGACGACCAGACTAAATACAAAAAGGAGGAGGGCGTTACTATGGTAGAGTTTGATTTTGTCATCGGGCTCGATCTGAATTTCTTCGACCGTCATTTTTCTTGTAGTAATGGCCAATATCGGGGCGAAAACACAAATGACAATAGCCACGATATGATCGATCAGAAACATTTCACTGAGTACCATTGGGGTATACATCATCGACAAAAGTACACAATGAATAAGCTAAAGCTTGTATGCCTATATAACAAAATCAGATATTAAACGATGCAGGCATCATATAAAACAGTACTAGTTTGTATCTTAGCCCACACAAAAACATAGCCATATGACAATATCAAAAAACCGTCTTCAGAGGAAGGTACGTGATCGAAAACAGGAAAAACGGTTTTTTATCACGCTGGGCATCATTACCTTGGTACTCATTTTGATCCTTTTCTGGATCTACAGTTAAAATTTTTCCATATTGAAATTAAACCTCGATATTGGAATAGCTAGCCCATCAGGCTGGATACAGGCTGTTATTACTGATTTCAGTTCGTTTCTTCAGGATCATGCCGATTGTGAACGTAAAGCTTCAGCCACAGCAATGAGCCTTGTGGCCAAGTATCCTAACCGATTAGAAATCATTCCGGAACTCATCGAAATCGCTGTTGAAGAATTAGAACACTTCCAGCAGGTATACAAGCTCATGAAGTCAAGGGGAATCCAACTGGCCCACTCCATCCATGAAGACCTTTACATTAAAGCGCTCATGAAGGCGCAGCATGATGGCCTTGAGGAGCGCTTTCTGGACCGCCTGCTGATCGCTTCAGTCGTTGAAACCAGGGGTGCTGAACGTTTTAAGCTGGTGGCCGATCACATGGTCGATGAAGAACTGGCGAAATTTTATAAAATGCTTTGGATTTCTGAAGCCAAACACGGGCATGTGTATGTCAAGATGGCCCTCTGTTATTTCCCTGAAAAGAAGGTATACGAAAGGCTAGAATGGTGGGTAGAGAAAGAAGCGGAGATTATCAATGGACTGCCACTGAGGGCCGCACTGCATTGATCTTTTGATTTAGTGATCGAATGATGTAGTGATTAAAATCGTGACCTGTGCTCCTATTACCTCACTTTTTTCATTTAAAATATTCGATCGCGATACCGTTTCTTTCTGCGTATTATTTGACAAAATTATCAGTCGTTTTTCTGTAAGGTTAGTTCCAATGGATATGTGATGCTTTTTATCTTTTTGTTGAGAGGTGTCCGGGAAGCCGATTCCATTATCGATCACTACTACTTGGAGATCATCACTTTTCATTGAAAATTTGATTTCAATAAATCCGTTGTTGACTTTGTTACGCAAACCATGAAGTATTGAATTTTCCACAAGAGGCTGAATAAGCATAGGCGGAAGATAAATTTCATCTGGTTGAATAGTCTGTTCGGTTGTCAATTTAAATTTGAATTTATTCCTGAAGCGTAATTGTTCGAGCAAGAGATAGTTTTCTAACATTTCCATTTCACTTTTTAATGTGTGCTTGCCTTCGACAGAACCGTGTAAAGCGAGTCGTATTAGTCTGGCAAACCGGGCGAGATATCGGGATGCAGATTGCTGATCGTTTTGAACAATAAATTGCTGAATAGAACTTAGACAATTAAAGATAAAATGCGGATTCATTTGGGCTCTTAAGGCAGAGGCTTGGAGTTCACGTATCTGATCTTTGTGAGCAATTTCAAGTTGTGTTTCCCGCAACCTGCTTTTAATATACCACCAACCCGCGCATAATAATGCCATGGCTATGCCAACGCGAAACCAAAATGTTTGCCACCATGCTTGATTAATTTGAAAAATCCAAACAGCAGATTTACTCCACTCACCTGCTTCATTCTGGGCCTGGATTTCGAGCATATATTTCGCAGGAGATAATGAGGCAAAATTAATTTCAGGCAAACGCGTGATTGACCATGAAGAATCATTGTCCATGAGCCGATATCTATACGTTATATCACCACCTGACCGATAATGAAGTGCAAAAAACGTAATGGTAATATTATTCTCCTTATGATTCAAATTGATTCCGGAAGTATATACCCTATCCTGATTATTAACTTGAAAATTATCTAATTGTGGGGAAGGCATTATAAATGTTTGTTGTTTTGTTTTCAATCGCGCCAATCCATTATTGGTTGCAATCCACAGTTCATCCTTCAGGAAAGTGATGGCATTGATTTGATTAGAAGGTAACCCATTTTTTATGGAAATCGTTTCAACCTTCCAGAGGCCATCGGTTTGTTTTTTGATTACATGTAAGCCGCTGCCAGATCGGGCATAAATGACGCCATCTGCAGAGATGTCAATTCCTGAAATCGTATTGGTGGTTAATCCCTCGGACACTGTGACAGGGGTGATTCGGCCTTGATGATCTCTAATCAAAATGCCTCCGCCATGAATTAATATTACCATGGATTGATCAGGAAGAATTTTGACATCGCGAGCTTGACGATAAAGTTCAGGCTGGTCAAAAGAGGGGAATTCCAGGGTTCCATTTTCCCAAATATTCAAACCCATCATCGTTGTAACCCAAATATTTCCAGCGTAGTCCTGGGTTACTGAAAAGGTTCTCTGACCTATTCCTTTCATTTTTAGGAATCTCTCTCCAGCGTTGCCGATCCTGGACACGGCGAAGAAGCCATTAGGGCTATCAGCCCAGTAGGATGTTCCAGTCACATCAAGATTGATTGATTTTGCTGGTATTCCGTTATCGGGATATTCATCTGAAAGGACAGTCTCCCAACTATTATTTTCCCAAAAAGTCAAATTTGGGCCAGCCCAGAGTCGATTCGTGAGGGTATCGTAAAGCAAAAAATCAAAACCAGATCCTTCATTTTCTTGCTGCTTTGGAAAAAGTATTTCTTTTGTTAAAGACGGTTGAATACTATAAATAGAACCATCATGAAGGCTTGCATAAATTGTCTCCTTGCTATCTGATGTCAATGCGACTACGTTTGATTTGGATTGGTCTCCGAATAAATCAATAATTTCGAGATTCGGATTTTTACAATAAAACACCCCTGCATCGAGTGTAGTGGCCCACCAACCTCCTTCATGATCATTTAGAAAATGAGAAACAGCTTTGCCTGGCAACAGGTTCGTGAAATCCTCGTGGATGAAGTGATGTTGTGAAGCATACCGAAGAAGTCCAGGGTTATTTTTGCCAATGGAGCCAAGAATTATACTGCCATCAGGTGCTTTCTGGATAAATTCCGGGACAATGTTTTTTTCGCCCTGCCATGTCACTGAATCATCCTTCAGTATAAAAAAATTACCCAAATGACTAAGAAGGGTAATTCCGTCATGTAACAAACAAACTTGCGGGGATGAAGAATTGGTGTTAGGGCTCTTATTAAATTGTATTACATCAAAGGTTACCATTCCGTCCTCCTTCCAGCGAGCTAAATTCTCATTTATGCTAGTTTTTTCAGGAAGCTGAACGCCAACGTATACGATGATATCTTGTTCATGAGCTTTTGTCAATAGCAGCGTATTCTTATCGGGCATCGGCGTTAATTGATATGAACCATTCTGCTTGATAATCAGGAATCCAAGATTGGTTAATGCTATCCATAAAGTTCCATCCGTATCAATCTCAAAATCCCCGGAGAAAGCAAATTTTCCCTGCAATGAATCAATTATGCTATTGTATGGCCATCGTCGGAGTGTATCATTATCAACATAGGACAATGTGGCATCCAGGTAGTTGACCCATATGCGTCCATGAACATCTTCTACCATTCTGAAAACCTCATTGTCAGATCTGCCGCTAGTGTCAACGGGGCTGGCAAACTCATAGCCGTTAAAGCGGCAAAGTCCCTGGTGAGTCGCAAACCAAATAAAGTTCCGATGATCCTGGAGGACAGCATAGACTCTATTACTGGGAAGACCATCATTGGTGGTGAGGTTTTTCCAGTAAGGGTGCTGTGCGTGAATGGTCACCAGAGGGAGAACGGTCAACCAAACGGAAATAAAATATCGAATAGATAACGTAATTGGGCGCACCAGCTAGGTTTTAACCCCAAAATATACAGAATTGCTTCTTAACTATGGCAAATACAGCTTCTACTGCACCATATCGAGAATATTCTGATTGATTTGTTCTGTAAGAAGATTCCATGCTGTGGCTGAAATCAATCCTGTATCCAATTGATGAATACCTATATCATACTGTGCTTTCAAAGGAAGAATGTCTACGAATCCGGCTTCAAAAAGCTCCATCAGCGCTTCTGCTGTATTTCCATCCGCAATTAAAAGATGGATATTTTTGGAAAGTGAGCGATTGGATGGAGAAGCCATTACTACGATTGACTAGTTGAGCTATAAAATAAATTGTTAGGGTATTTATAAACAGGTAACCGGGTTGATTTGAAACCTTTCGGTTTTTTGGTCAACCCGGTTAGGTATATCATTTGGGCTTATTGTTTCACAAATTTTTGAGCTACATACAGTTGACCTTCGGAAAAAAGTTGGATAAAGTATAGGCCTGGAGGTAGAAAATCAGTTTCAATTGACTGTCTATTGCTTCCGATTTCACCCTCTTTTTCAAGTATGATTTGACCTGTGGTATTGATAATGCGGATTTGCATTGCTTTATAAATAGGATCAGCAAATTCGATAGTCAAGGCACCATTGGTAGGGTTGGGGAAAATTTGAACACCCAATTTTTGAACCGGATCCTTTGTTGCAACAATGTTACTGTTAAAGCAAATGTTGTCCAAAATCATTATAGAACGCGAATCTCCTTGATTATCCCCTAACCAATTATTGATGTATACAACAGTATGAAGTGGCAGACCAGGTGCATTAGGGAAAGGATCAGGAATACAGCCACCTTTTCCAGAGGGATCCCAGATCCGCAAATCGTATGGAATCTGAATATCACGCCATACACCGGCACTATCTGCAATTGGCAATCGAATAGCTCCCAATTCAAAACAATTGCTGGGATCACATTCATTCAGGCCTATTTCTGAAAGGTTTCCTCGAAAAAGATTTAGGTGAAGGGTCTGACCTGGCTTATGGGGAGCAGCAATATTAGGAGGACAAGGCTGTGGTGCACCGAGACAGGGATTGATCGGTGGATCCTCCACAATGATAGGCTTAATGGGAGGAGCTGGATCAAGAGGAAGCGTTGTAAAAATAAACCAACGTTCCTTCGTGCGAAGCGTAATCATGCCTGTGTCTTGGGGCCAACAATCATTACTATCCCTGCTCAAAACATCACTACTATCATTGTTCCCTCTGAGAAATATGGCGGCACTATCAGTAGTCATTTCAACTTGGTTTACTAATACTAATGGACTACCGAATGGTGCTGTCCAGCCCTCAGAATTTCCGAATGAATTGAGAGGGCCAGCCGATGCGTCTTGAGTAAATTGTGAATTATTGATGATGGTATTATTGCAATCCATCTGTATACCACAAGTGATTTTAACTGATTGCGATTTTGAAAATGTCATACACAAGCTTCCGTTTGAAGTGGCTCTGGAGACAACCATTTCCACATTGTACGTTCCTGAATTAGGGAAATTATAACAAAAGGACTGATCCCTAATACTTGTCCCAACAAAAATTCCATTCACTTTCCATTCAACTGTTTCACAATCACTCAATGCAAGTGGAGAAAAGCATGCTTTGCATGAATTGTTCCAAAGTACATTCGCAAATCCTTTGTTCACAGCTTTCGAAAAGAGTTCAATTTCCTCTGTCGTGCATGGGCAAGCGTCCAAACAGGCAGTTACTGATAAATTTATTACACATGAGCATTCCTGGTTGCCACAATGCCCTAATAGTTGAAGTTTATAAGAACCCGAACTTTTGAAATAAGAGGATGGCAGAGCGATACCGAAATAAGGAGTTGCCGATATTGTGCCAGAAGCAACTGTGTTAGTTAATGGATCCAACAATATCCAATCAACTTGTGGCTCTGTCGCACAATCCGATCCATTGCACACAAATGCTCCAGTAAATGTGGATACCATTCCTTTGAGACAAGTTACCGCAACATTGTCTCCACAAGACATGGCATGACCGGATTCTTCCTGAGGCCAACGAATGAACATATCTGAGAATGGGCCGCAATAGCATGTGTCTGATAAACATTCATAAAAAGACACATCATCTATTGCCAGATCATTCCCAGAATTCTCTATAGCTATCGATCGGATTTCAATATTTGCTAGAGTATTGATTCCTGAAGCCCATGGAGCTGAAATATGCACCCACTCATCGGGGTTTTCAGGTAAGATTATTGAAGAGGTCAATGGTATCGAATTGATCACTACTTCCACTTCTGGATCATAATCTCCTGCGGTTGGCGGTACTTTCCTTAGATTATTTGCAAACACACAGAAATTATAACGCCTGCCCGGTTGAACGTGAACGCTCTGCCTCCAAACATTAAGACCCAGTGATGTAGGCCCATCACTAACCAAAAATTTGTCAGAAGATGACCCTGTTGTATGATCTATGCAGTCCCAGTCGGGATTTGCTAAAGGAACCTCTAAACTTGTGAGAACCGAAAAACCGCCAGGTATAGAAACCGTGCCTGGAGCAAATTTTGGTGCATAATCAGTTTTGAATGCAAAGTATCCGCTAGAAAAATCTCCATTATAAATAAGTTCAGGCCCAATTATACTATTTGATGGACAATTATTGCAAAGCACATTAGTGTTATTGCAAGGTAAGTCTATTGAAAATTGAATTTTACACGTACATGTATCCCCATTGCAAAATGTTTGTAATGTCAGTTCATACGTACCTGCTACGTTTAAATCCGATTGTGGAATTGATAGGCTATACAAAGGTCCTGTCGCATTTCCGAAAGAAACAAAAGTACTTGGTAATCTTTCCAATTGCCATCCAATGACATCATCTGTCAAGCAACTATCACCCTGACATTGGAAATTAAAAGTGAAGACTAAATCCTGTCCATTC
>JBBREG010000112.1:0-10940 GCA_038203125.1 Chitinophagales bacterium | reverse complement strand
ACATGTTGTCGTACATCCATAAATGTCGGTAACATATAACGTGATTGTGATTATAGAAAATCCAACATAAATGGTTATTTCCGGAGTACCCTGACCACCCTGAATGAAACATTTATCACCCTCTATGACCCAATAATAAGTGAACGGATCGAAACCACCGGTCACATCACTGGAAATCACGACACCATGCGTATTACATTCCACACTTTCTGGAGTTATGATTTCACAAGCGAGGAAACTATCGGGGATCCAGGTGATATGTTGTACTCTTACTGATGAATTACCACTTAGGTCAGTTGCGACCCATGTGCGTGTGACAATGAACTCTCCAGCTTCATCACCCGGTTCAATTGACTCAGTGAAAGTGACGCTCACTTCTTCACCTGATTCTCCGGGTAGCATATTTGATGGAGGAGGCAATGGAGCGCAAATAATGGTGACATCATCGGGCAATTCCAGAACTGGCGGCATATCATCAAGGATATTCAACATGAAAACAACGGAATTTTCATTTCCACAAATATCACGTGCTAACCATGAATATGTACGTTGCTCTGAATAGCCATCAGCCTGAACATTATTCGAGATTATACTAGTGACCTCAAACAACGGTGTTATTTCCTCATCACAATTGTCAATAACGAAGACACTATTCTCATCAAGTTCATCCAGTGCTGAAAGTATATCTATCTGCGAAATAAATACAACAGGAATAGCTGGCAACTCCATATAATCGCGAATGATGGAATTTGTTGGTACTTGTATTTCAGGAGCTGTGTTATCCCCTATCACGATCAACTGTTCTATTGTAGTCTTGTGATTACAGGCATCTACGGCACTCCAGGTACGACGGATCACCAGACCATCACGACATGTATCCTCCAATGTATCCTGTACCATACTGACATCTACAAAAGCATCAGCGCATGCGTCAAAGGCAGTCACATTTGGTATGGTCAGATCATCACATATTTCTTCCACTATCCCTTCCAGGACAGGACCCTGATCACCTACGTGTACCAATTGTTGCGTACGACTCACATTACCACATGCATCCACGGCTGAGATCAAGCGGAGAATGTCATATTCATATATACATGGTCCGGGTATAATACTATCCCTGCTTGTAACTGTAACTTCACTACAATTATCTTCAGATAGCGGTAGGGGTAGTACCTCTCCACAACCGATGCTAATCTCTTTTTCAAAGATTTCATATACCGGACCTGCATCATCAATGATATTGGCCATCACGGATATTGAGCTGAAATTTCCACATACATCTGTAGCTGTCCAGACCAATTCAGCAAGGCCAAGTCTGCCATCTCTAATGCAATCGCCCGCCACAACCATTTTTTCACCAAACTCCACTATCACACCCTCGGCACATGCATCTGAAACCTGAATGGATTCTGAATTAAATGGTGTCATCTGACCTGAACGAGCCTGGCAATTCACTGTGATAGTATCACCCTGACGTAAATTTTCCAATACTGGATGTGTAAAAGTTATTATTGGATTACTATTATCATCCGGAGTCAGGATCGCGGTGTCTCTTGACATATTACCACAACCATCATAAGCCTCATAGGTCCGTCGCATTGCTAACCCTTCACCACATGGATTTGCAATCGCCACATCCCAGAATCTGAGTGATGCTTCGTTGCAGTTATCTGCTGCTTCAATACCTTCGAGGATCGGATCATCAATACAAGCCATCTCAGGTACACCAATTATCACTGGATCTGTATGGTCAATTAATCTTGCAGTAAAACTTAAAGATGAAGTATTGCCACACTGATCGGTTGCTTCCCAGGTGAATATTTGTTCTTCCACAAAACCGGCAAACTCACAATTTGTTGGATGTATGCCTTCGCGGATAAAGCTAACTTCAACAGGTCCACTCATATCTGTATAAGCGAGTGTGGTTTCATTCAAATCTTCATAGTATTGCGGAATTCCACCTCTTTCGCATTCGTACAATAATACATTGCCATCCAGTACCGGTAATTCCTCCGTCAGAGAAAGCAGGAGTGAAGGACCAGCATTATCCTGAAAGGTGATCCGTTGACTTTCGATCGTGGTATTGCCACAATCATCCATAGCCTGCCATCTCCGGGTCAGCACCTGACCATCTAGACAGCCTTCTGTCAGGGATGACTCTTCCATCAACATGACACATGCACACAGGCATCCATCCGATGCGTATACACTCGGAGGCTCTGGTATGGCATCTCCATTCACAGTTACATCTTCAGGTACCCCTTCAATCTCAGGTGGTATTGTATCAATCAATGCCAGAAAAACAAAGGCACCTGTTGCATTACCACAATCATCCAGTGCAGACCAGGTCAGTCGATATAAATTAATATACCCATCTGTCTGGCACTCCCCGGCATCTTCCAGTGTCTGCGTGAAGCTTACCTGAGGAATGGCAGTACAATTATCTGAAGCAGTAATACTGTTAGGTCCTAATTGAGGTAAGTCCCAGGTTGGATCCTGGCCATAACATTGCACATTAAATGTACCTCCGACTGGTATTCCTTCCAGTAATGGATCGGTAAATGAAATAGCAGGTGCCTGCGTATCATTGAAGGTAATCGTCTGAACACAAGTGGTACTGTTGCCACACGCATCAGTCGCACTGTAGGTCCTTGACAAAACAAAGTTGCAGGGGATGCCTACAGTTACATCAGCTACGTGTGCTATCGTTACACCACCACCGCAGTTATCTGCAGCTGTTACCAAAGAGATGTTTGGTGGAGGCGTCGCTGAAGAACAGGACAAAGTAAGATCTACAGGACATGTGATCGAAGGAGCGACATCATCAATAACTGTGATTGTCTGAACGCAGCTTGTTGAATTGCCACATACATCCGTTGCAACATAGACGCGGGAGACCGTAAGTTCGTTCGCACATGTCTGATTAGTTGTAATGTCAGCATTGACGGTGACAACAACTGTCCCGGCACAATTATCCGTAGCCACAATTGCAGATGTATTGACAGCAGGTATATTCTCTGCACACGTAACGGTTACGTCCGCCACACAAGTGATTTCCGGAGCAATGTCATCATTCACAGTAATCAACTGGACGCATGTAGAGGTATTACCACAAGCATCTGTTGCTGTGTAAGTACGCTCAAGACTATACGAATTATTGCAATCGGAACTGGTAGTTACATCAGCACCCACTGTGACAACGATGGCACCAGTACAATTGTCTGATGATATAATTGCCGCGGTATTAGGTGTGGGCACCTCAGATGCGCATGTCACCGTAATATGTGCAGGACATGAGACAGTAGGAGCCGTTGTATCAGCTATGGTTATACTCTGAGTACATGTTGAAGAATTACCGCATGCGTCATACGCAGTATACACCCTGACGAGGGTATATGAATTCATGCAGATGAAATTAGTAGTCACGTCTGCACTTACTGTTACGTCAATATCACCTCCGCAATTATCACTTGTCTCAACGGAGAGAATATTAGCAGCTGGTATATCAACTACACAGGATACAGTAATATTTTCGGGGCAGGTAATGACCGGTGCCGTGTTATCATCGACTGTGATGAATTGTGTGCAGCCACTTGTGTTACCGCATGCATCTGTTGCTGTATATACCCGTGAAATCGTATAATTATTAACGCAGACGAAATTGGCTGTAACGTCAGCTGCAACGGTAACCGTTACCGAACCAGCGCAACCGTCACTTGTAACTACTGCGGAGACATCGGTGGCGGGCACTGCAGATGAACATAAAACTGTAATATTCGCAGGACACGTAATTGATGGGGCGCCAAGATCAGCGACAGTAATTGATTGCGTACATGAGGCTGTATTGCCGCATGCATCTGCAGCAGTGTATGTCCGAATGATGGTATACTGATTGCCGCATATAAAATTAGTAGTAACATCGGCAGCAACAGAAACTGAAACTGTTCCATTACAATTATCTCCGGTGACAATGGCATTCACATTCGATGCAGGAATATTCGAAGCGCAGGATACAGTCACATTGACAGGACAGGTAAGAGTGGGTACTGATGTATCATTTACGAAAATCGTTTGGGTACAGGAACTGGTATTACCACATCCATCTGTTGCCGTGTAGACTCGAAGGATGGTAAACTTGTCAGTGCACATAAAATTCGTAGTGACATCGGCTGCCACAGTCACTGTTACTGATCCGGTACAATTATCGCTTGTTATAATTGCTGCAGTATTGGCTTCGGGGATATCGGATGCGCATGTTACAGTTACATTCGCCGCACAGATGATTGAAGGGAGTATATCATCAGATACTGTGATCGTTTGAGCACAGGTGGCAACATTGCCGCATAGATCTGTCGCTGTATAAACTCTTGTAACCGTGTACCTGTTGGCGCATGCGACATTCGTAGTTACATCTGCACCAACAGTTACGGTTACGGCACCGCCGCAATTGTCGCTGGCAATCACACTGGACATATTCGCTGGGGGAATATTTGCTGCACAGGATACCGTTACATTCGCCGGACAGGTTATACCGGGTGGTGTGTTATCATTGACTGTAATGAATTGTGTACAAGCTGACGTATTACCGCAAGCGTCTGTAGTCTGGTAGGTCCGTGATACGGTGAACTTGTTGGTACAAATAAAATTGGTGGTAACATCCGCTGATACGGTTACTGTTACCTGACCATTACAATTATCACTCGTTACCACTGCAGATACATCAGCCGAAGGGATATTGGCTGCACAGGAGACAGTCACATTCGTCGGACAGGTTATAGCTGGAGGGGCATTATCATTGATGGTGATGAATTGTGTACAGGCAAAGGTATTCCCACAGGCGTCTGTAGCCTGGTAGGTCCGTGATAGGGTGTACCTGTTGGTGCAAATAAAATTGGTGGTAACATCCGATGATACGGTTACTGTTGCCTGGCCATTACAATTATCACTTGTTACTACTGCAGCTATATTGGCTGAAGGGATATTGGCTGCACAGGAGACAGTAACGTTAGCAGGACAAGTAATAGAGGGTGAAATATTATCATTCACTAAAATCGATTGAGTGCAGGATGAAGTATTTCCACAGGCATCGTATGCTGTATATGTTCTTAAGATCGTATACCTGTTGGCACAAACGAAATTTGTGGTCACATTTGCAGACATAGTAACCTCTACCTCATCTGTACAATTATCAGAAGTAACGATAGCAGATATATTAGCTCCGGGGATATTGGCTGCGCAGGAGACAGTGATATTGGCAGGACAAGTGATAGCGGGGGCGCTGCTGTCAATAAACCTGAATACCTGTGTACAGGATTCCGTGGTAATGTCATCAGTAATCGTATAGGTACGGGTCACAAACATGGTGTCACCGGGACAACCTGAACCTGTAGTCGCATCATCGATAAGAATCGACACACTTCCACAAGACTCCAGCACCTCAATTGCACCCGGATCTTCAGCAGGCAGGTCATTAATACAACTAAAAACACCTCCGTTAATTGAAGGACATGCAATATCGAGGAGACAACAGTCAAGGTCTTCAAGATTTACAACAACCTCCGCTGCGGCGACGACGCCATTTTGATCTGTCGTTGTCAGTACTGCAGCATACGTTCCTGTTGTGGCTGAATATGTATGGCAAGGATGCTCTTCTGTTGAAGTGGAGCCGTCACCAAAATCCCACACATAGGTTAAAGGGGATGTTCCACCAGTTGACAGATTGGTGAAACAGACTTCAGTACCCTGGGCGACATCCTCACCACACACAAAGGAGAAATTAGGAATCAAAAAATCAATAAAGCCTATGTCTTTTGAACATTTTGAAGGCGGGTATTGCCCGCAGAACCCACTATAATTGGAGCCGGCTGGATCGGTACATTGGGCTTGTGTGGTAGACCATCCTACCCAGGTATTGAGAAGTTGAATCTGCTCACCGCAGATATAGGTGATCTCCCCCAGCAGTACCACCTCTGAGGCACCCGAAGCGAGGACGTCAAATGAACATTCATTAACTTCTCTTTCAAATTCACCGTTGCGCCATACTTCCGTGGACGTACGGACAGCATATCTGTTGGTGCCTGTATTGTTATAAAATTTTCCCCAGAGCAGAAATGAAACAGGGCTTCCATTCGTGCAGGTATTCACGGGGCCTCCATTCGCATCGGCAATATAGGCACCAAGTAACTCTACATCATTAGCCTGGCAAGGATTACCCTGTTCTTCACAATTGTCACCGAGGTAGCATTGCTCAGACCAGGGACTTCCTCCATTATTCAATACAGAATTGATGATACAGTCGGATGACTGACCAACAGCCCCTGAAGGAATACAAAGAGAAAAAATACAAATTGAATATTTCAGAAATGTAGAAATCAGATGGTGATTTCTAGCAGTAGTTGCAGATGACCTTTGAATGGCAGATCTTCTTTCGGTTTGACATTTACCTTCTGATAAATGAGGGTAAAGAATTTGTTTCATGTAAGGGGGGGTTTATATGGGTTATGCAATAGTTAAAAAATTGGGTTATGTCGATTGAGGGTGCTCTCAAATAAATGTTACAACATGCGTCCGGGTAACCCCAGGCACGATCGCTGGGGATGATTGATGAGCTCGACTGTTACGTTGCTATTGGGCATACGAAGAGCAGTCCTCTCTCGATGATCTTAATTCCAGCTATCTATTTGTTTTGGAGCAGGGTTTATGCTGTGCTGCAAATATGCTGCGGAATTGCTGAGTTCAGTTAGACGGTTACCGGAATCATTAATATCCTACCTGGATATATAATTAATGCTTCTGTCATGACATTATTAGCATTAATATTCTGATTTTACATTCCGGGCGACCTGTGGAAGCTGGTTGTCCAGCGCAGAGAGTTTAAGTGGGGTTTTTCATACATAAAGAGTTTTAAAAAAAGTTATAAGCTTACAAACAGAAGATTCATAACATTATGAACATCATATTCACATGTCTTCTTCTCAATTCTGAGCATGATTCATTAACATGGAATTCATGCCAGGGTCGAGATGATGTATGGATCTTCCTCCTTTAGAAGTTTCAAATACCAGCGATATAATAATGTTGGAGCAGGGTTATGCTTTAAATAAATATAAACCTATTTTATAAAAAAAGCAAATATTATTTCAATCTCCCTAAAAACAGAAAAAGAGCGCAGGATGCACCTGAGCTCTTTTCTGGATTGTAACAGGCTATTGCCTGGACACAATTTTATTTCATCTTGGATAATTTCTCCTGGCAGGTTTCAGCTGACTGGAGATGTGAACGCAAGTCCGGTAACATCCCTGATGCCCAGGATTTGATTTCCGCATCACTTTCATTATTATTCGCCATATTTTCAAATTTACTGATTGCATCCTTGTGCGCCCTAACCACCCGGTCACAATAATCTTTATCGAAGTCAAGACCCGTCTTATCATTCATATTTTTGATGGCATCCTGCACATCCTCAGTTGCTGCCATAGGGACAGCGATTGATTTTCTGGAAGCCAGGCCTGTAAGATCTGCCTGAGCCTTGGTATGATGATCGATCAGCATCTGGCCCATGGTTTTCACTTCAGCATCTCTACCTTTTTGTACCGCCAATTTGCCAAGTGCAATTTCTTCCAGATTGATCTCAGCAGCATTCATCAGGAATTTTTCATCCCTTTCTTTGCTCATATCATCATTGGGCTTGTTAAGGTCTTCTGCCACTTCTTCAGTATCCGTGTTTTTTGGAGTTTCTTTACAAGAGCCAAAAGAGAGTAGCATTGCGCTGGCGCAAAGGACAGCGAACAGGTTTTTTCGGAAGTTTACTAATGTCATCATGTTGATTTTTTTTGATTTTAATGAATGTACAAAGATGATCATATTTTATTACAAAATCATTACAGGATCATAGCAATGTGTTATATAATTTTAAGGTTTTCATGCTTTCGAAGCACTTTACTTTCCTACTTGATATTTAAACAAGGTGCAATTCTGTCTAAGTGTTCAACACCTTACAGCGGTAATTGTTGTAACGAAAAACGATAAATACCTGTCTAATTCCCAATGAAACAACGATCATCAATACCTTCTGACGTGGGACCACCAAAGACATCGACGAACGAAATCAGAACGACCGGTCGGTGGATTCGAAATTTTATATACCCTTGCGTGTATTGCTTACGAAAGCTAGGAAGTCGTTTTAGCTTTTACAATTTCCCTGACCCGGTACACGAGGTAGACGCACCATAGCATAAAACCGACCATTACAAAACCGAGAATATTGAAGTGTTCAAGGGGGCTCGTTTTGGTTTGCTGCACGACGACGAAACCCGCGAAAATTGCCGCCAGTCCACCGGCCATCTGCTGGAGGGAAGAGTTAATGCTCATATAGGCACCTCTGTCATACGCTTCCGGGATGGCTGTATTGAGCGCGGTGGCGGGGACCATACGGCTCATAATCCCCATAAACAGGATCATATTGACAATAATGACCACCCAGATGGGGACAGGCGTGAGATTGGTATACACCAGAATCATACCGCTGGCTATGGCAGAGCCGATAGCAAATAATTTGAGTTTGTCAATCCTGTCACTCAGGCGTCCGATGATGGGCATGATGATCATGCTGGAGATCCCGGTACATAAAAATATGATTGGTAATTGTGTCTGTGCGATGTTGACATTGTTCACCAGGAAGGCACTGGTAAACGGCATCAGCATAAAACCTCCCATGGATAAAATAGCGGTTGCCAAAAATCCAACGCGATAATTTTTCTTTTGAATCGTATGCCACAAATGTCTGAGTGCATTTTTATCATGTTGGAGGCCCAGGTGCGCTGTTAGGGGTTTGAGTTTTACGACGATTACAATGGCAATAACAAAGGCTAATCCGGCTACCATATAAAATGTGGAATGCCATCCCCATTTATTGGCCAGCAATAATCCAATGGGAATGCCCAGGATCTGACTGCCCGCAAATGCCATCTGTACGAAACCCATGACCCTACCCCGCTGATTTAATTGAAATACATCGGTGATGATCGCCATGGATATCGATCCCACCACGCCACCAAAAACTCCGGTGATGATCCTTGCCAGGAACAATGAGTTATAATCAACTGCAAGACCGCAAAAAATAGTACCAATGATGAAACCGGTATAAAAGAAAAGCAGAATTTTCTTGCGGTCAAACTTATCCGCAAACCCAGCGGCCAGAAATCCGGAAACGCCGGCACTGATAGCGTATGCAGATACGACGGATCCAAATTGGGATGTGCTCATAGCCAGTTTTTTCATCAGGAGATCACCCAGCGGTGAGATGATCATAAAATCCAGGATGATGGTAAACTGAAGTAGCGCCAGCAGGGCAATGATAAAAATCTGATAGGATGTAAATGCCGGTGGGGTGATCGGATGACCTGCACTTTCAGCTGTCAGGGTTGTGGTGGTTACTTCCATAAAAAAATTAGTCCAGTTCCAGGCAGTGAAAACCGGCATTAGTTATAAGGTGAATAATCTGCCCGCACACGAGTTCATTAGCCTCAATGCGAAGGATACAATCGATATCATCTGTGTCTACATTCCATCTCCGGATCGCGGTAAGGGGGGACAGGATGTCTCGGATTTGAGTTAGGTGATCCTCTGTTTGAATGTTGGTTTTAAATACCAGGATTTCCGTTGTTAAGACCATGTTATATTGGGTTAAAGGTTAGGGTCAGGGATGGAGCGCTTTGACAACAAGTTTGAGCATACTTTTCATTTTCGCGTCAGTCACTTTGTATTCACTGCTCATCATGCTCTTACCATGGATATGGAATTTGAGGAGGGCGTAAAAGGGTCCATATGCGATGGCCCAAAAAATTTCTGGTTCCATACGCGTCATTTCTCCCCGCTTGATGGCATTCATAACAAAGCGTTTCATGTTGTCTCGAAACTCAGTGGACCGTATGTCTTTATGATGGATGAGTGGGGAGTTTTTAAAGTGCTCCATGAATTTGTAGTAGGTGGGGAATTCCAGGATGAAGCGCATGCGGTTTTTCCATTGGAGCCAAAGGCCTTCCTCCAGTGAGGATTCAGGATTAAAATTTTCGAGGGCTACATTGGTGAAGGTCTGATTGACGAGGTTATAAAGATTATTGAGGAGGTCTTCTTTGTTTTTGAAATAGATATAGATGGTGGCCGGGGAAACGTTGGCGGCTCTGGCGAGTTTTTGCATGCTAAAGCCATCGAAACCTTCGGATACGATCATCTCGATGGCTTGTTCACGGATGGTGGCTTCTTTATGTTCATCGCGTATTCTCAATCAATTTTAGATTTTTGATTTTTGATTTTTGATTTTTGATTCACGGTCTCACGGTCTCACGTTCTCACGGTCTCACGTTCTCACGTCAGCAAATATAAATGAATGTTCATTCACTTACAAGGGGTGTGGAGAAATTTTTGGATAGGAGGATGATGGGGTGAAATGGCAGAAAATAACAAGGGCTCAACGTATTATATTGAAATACGTTGAGCCCTTCCTCGATATTATGTATACCGATGTGAAAGGATATTTATCACCTAGCTCCTAATTTCTTCAGGTATTTTTCAGAATTGGCGCGTGTGGCTTCAGTTGGGTTTAATGTCAATGATTTTTTGAAATTTTTGATCGCGTTGGGTTTGTCACCTTTGATTGCATATGCTTCGCCGAGACTATCCCATGCATTCGCGCTGGCAGGATAATTTTCTGTATTGACTTTCAATATTCGAATGGCTCCATCATGATCTCCCTCGCCGAGCAACTGATACCCATACGTATTTAATTCTGCTTCTGTGCCGAGTGTAATTGCCTCTGCCTGTAACTTATCGGCTTCAGCGGATTTACCCATTTGCTTTAGTAGTCCTGATTTTACCGTGAGTGTATTAAAGTTTTTATTGAGTGTCACAGCACGATCTGCCCATTGAAGACCTAATTC
>JBBREG010000111.1:0-10944 GCA_038203125.1 Chitinophagales bacterium | reverse complement strand
TGAAAATGAATCCGATAATTTTACGCGCATTGGACATTTGATTTATTTTCCCATACTTTTGAGTCTTCTTCCCTTTGTATTGCTACCCCAAATCAGAACTTTATCTCCACATGTGATGCAGGGGAATATTTTATACCAGTTATTATCTCTAAACTACTCCGGGTGCTTCCGGATAGGGTTAGCGCTATTCATTTGTAATACCATATTGGCTCAACCCGGCACTGTAACGGAACATCTGAAAATTGATCAGTTTGGGTATCCAACGTATGCAGAAAAAATCTGCGTGATCAACGATCCGATTACAGGATTTGATGCAGCACAATCGTACACTCCAGGGGCGTCATTGCATATACGCAATGCCACTACAAATGCTTTCGTATTTTCTGGTGCTCCCACGACATGGAACAATGGGGTTGAATACATCCAAAGTGGAGACAAACTCTGGTGGTTCAATTTCTCAACGGTCACAACACCCGGGTCCTATTATGTGTATGATCCCTCCACTAATAAACGATCCTTCTTTTTTGACATCAGGGATGATGTGTACGACAAGGTCCTGAAACATTCAGTACGTATGTTTTTTTACCAACGTTCAGGATTTGCGAAGACCGCGACGTACGCAGGTGAATGGATCGACGGCGTTAGTCATCTTGGACCCCAGCAGGATCTTGATTGCCGCCTTGTGACAAATACTAATTCCTCCACCTCCAAACAGTTACAAGGTGGTTGGTTTGATGCAGGAGATTATAACAAGTATGTGAATTTTGCACATGAGCCAATCCACGATTTGTTGTTTGCTTACATTGAACGACCTGCTGTCTGGACTGATGATTATAATATTCCTGAATCCGGTAATGGGATCCCCGATCTCCTCGATGAAGTGAAATGGGAAATGGATTGGTTGCGGCGTATGCAGCTTTCGAATGGATCCGTCTTAATGAAAGTTTCTGTCACTGATTTTTCAGCGGCAAGTCCTCCCAGTGCAGATGTAGGTTTCCGACGGTATGGTCCGGCCCAAAGTTCTGCCACCCGTACTGCCTGCAGCATTTTTGCTTTGGGTGCCATAGCCTATAATGCAACTGGTATTCCGGAGATGCAGTCATATGCAGATACCCTGGAGGCAGCTGCCATCAATGCATGGAACTGGCTTGTATCGAATCCAGCATATTCAACATACGACAACAGTGGTTTTTCCAGTGCGAATCCGGAGATGAGCAGTGATCAGCAATATGCTGTCCAGGTTGGTGCGGCTATAGCACTCTATGCATTGACCGGACAGACTTCGTATAAAACGTATGTTGAATTGAATTACGCAGATATGAATCCCCTGCAGTGGACTTACTGGTATCCATGGGAAAGTATCATACAGGATATGCTAATATATTATACGGTGCAATCAGGCATTACACTTTCTGTGAAAAATGCGATTCGCAATTCATTCATTTCTGCAATGGCCAACAATTCTCATTTATTACCGGCCTATTCATTAAAGTCCTGTGGATATAGAGGCTTTTTAAATAATGGGGATAATGTATGGGGCAGTAACCGGCCACGTGGTCATAATGGATCTACATTTTGGAATTTCCTGTATTATGATCTGAATGTCGATACCATTCCGTATCGCAATGCAGCATTAGGGTATATCAATTTTCTCCACGGAGTCAACCCAATCAGTACAGTTATGCTGACGAATATGAATGATTATGGCTCGGAAAAATCAGCCAATGAAATGTATCATAGCTGGTTTGCTGACGGAACATTGTTTGACAACGCCATTACGTCTGTACATGGCCCTGCTCCCGGCTATCAGCCCGGAGGATTTAATCCACAATTTGCACCCGCACTGGAATATGGTGGCACGATCATACCTCCTCAGAACCAGCCTTCTTTGAAATCATATAAGGACTGGAATACAAGCTGGCCGGAAGAATCCTGGGAAGTTACAGAAACTTCTATTTCAAACCAGGGGTCCTACGTAAAGTTGTTATCCAAATTTGTAAGTGTGCCTTGTGTTAAAACAGTTACGTCCTATATTGATGCCGGACAAGGTTCATTACGACAGGCATTATCGTGTGCAGTGGATGGAGATACAATCAGACTTGATCTTCCTGCAGGGGATACGATCCATATTTCATCATCGCAGCTTGTCGTCAGTAAAAATCTTGTGATCACAAACATGAATGTTGGTAAAGCCCCTATTTTCTTTGACAACGCGGGTGCAGGTATGGTGCTTTCCACAGGTAAGACCCTCCATATTCATAATGTATTCATGAAAGGAGATGGCACAAACCTGCTGCAAAACCAGGGAAACCTGCACCTCCATAATGTGACATTGGATGCTACCGGCCTGTCAGGTCAGGCCTTGTTAAATCAAAACAGTGCTCAGGTGTATGGAACTGTTGAGGTGAAAAAATAATTTCAATTTATGTTTTGTTGGATGGAATGCACAAATAGTTAGCGTGTATTCTGTTATTTTGGGCAATGGTTCAAGATCAAATTATTCATCCGACACTTCTGGTGGATCCTTCACGGACGCGATCCAATATTCGCAAACTAACTGAAAAAGCGTTGGCCCAAAATCTGACCCTGCGGCCGCATTTTAAAACACACCAATCCCATATCATCGGCTCCTGGTTTCGGGATGAAGGTGTTACAAAAATCACTGTTTCTTCTGTTGGTATGGCTGCCTTCTTCGCCATGAATGGATGGGATGATATGACGATCGCATTCCCATTCAATGTGCGTCAGATCGAGCAGGTGAATACACTGAGTGAAACTGTAAAGCTTGGATTGGTAGTAGAGCATTACGATACAGTTGATTTTCTTGGAAAGAATTTACATAATGCGGCGGGTATCTGGATCAAGATAGATGTAGGCACACATCGCACAGGTATTGCACCAGGTGATAAGGGTATGATAGAGCATATTCTCGACCGGTTAAAACAATATCCGGTCATGCAATTTTTAGGATTTTTAGGTCATGCGGGCCATACATACCAATCACATACGTTACAGGAAGTGATTCGCATTTCCGATAATTCGATAACCCACCTCACCCTGTTGAAAGAAATCTATCGCAATGATTTTCCGGATATCCAGATATCATTGGGTGATACACCGTCGACGTCCATGCTCGATGACTTCCTTGGTGTTGACGAATTACGTCCTGGAAATTTTGTATTCTATGATCTTCAGCAAGTGGAGATCGGTTCTTGTGGCGCTGATGAAATTGCTGTTGCCATGGCGTGCCCGGTTGTCGCAGTCCACCCCGAGCGCAACCAATGGATCATCTATGGTGGTGGAATTCACTTTTCTAAAGACTTCCTCACCTTTAAAGATGGTATGAAATATTTCGGCCGCTATGTCCGCTTCGAACATGGCGTATGGTCAACACATGACTTGATTTCAAATCCATTCATTATTTCCCTCTCACAGGAGCATGGAATTGTCCAATGCACAGATGCTACTTTTCATTTCTGCAAACCTGGGGATATTGCTGTTTTTCTACCTGTGCATTCCTGCATGACCGCTGACTGTATGGGAAATTATCTGTCTACGGATGGCGATAAGATCGACCATTACCGTGAGCATCTCTGGCCTTTGTGAGAGCGTAAGAAAGTAAGAAAGTGAGAGCGTAAGAAAGTAAGAGAGTAAGAGCGTAAGAAAGTAAGAGAGTAAGAGAGTAAGACAGTAAGAAAATAAGATTGTAAGACTGTGAGAACCGTGAGATCGTGAGAACCGTGAGAACCGTGAGAACTGTGAGAGAAATGTGAGATAGTGAGACCACGCGTATCTTTAGGTGCGGAAAGGGGAGAGAGGTTAGATCAAAAGGTTATTTACAGCCATAATTTCAGGTCAGAAGAATCGTTTTACCTTGCATCCGTATGTATATTCAACGATATCCTTATTATACCCTGGTTGTTTCAGCCGTTTTTTTCATGTCGATCCTGCTGGTTACCTCGTGTAAGCAAAAGGCAACGGACCAGACTTCTATCGGAATGACAGGTGATCCCGCCATTGATCAGATTACAGAAGCCATTGATAAAGATCCTGAGAATCCGTCCCTATACTACCAGCGTGCAGAAACATTTTATCAGAAACAAGCCTATGACCAGGCCATTGAAGACCTCGCCCGTGTATTGATCCTGGATTCTATGAATCTGGTGGCCCATCATTTGTTAGCTGATGTATACCTGGATGATTTTCAATCTGCACGCGCATTATCTACACTGCAGAGAGCATCTGGGTTGTATCCCGACAGTATCAACACAAAATTGAAGTTGAGTGAATTTCAACTGATCCTCTAGCAATATGATGCCTCCCTCAATACCCTGGCTGATATTATGAAAATCCATCCCGGAGACCCCGAAGCACTTTTTATGCTGGGCATGGTGTATAAAGATCAGGGCAAAACGGAACAGGCAATCGCAGCATTTCAATCCGCGGTTGAGCGTAATCCGGATATGGCGGAAGCCTGGGTGATTCTTGGTGACCTCATGGACCGAACGAATAATCCATTAGCAATTCAATATTTTGATAATGCCATTCGGGTCGACCCGTCGAATGTGGCTGCATGGCATGCTAAAGCCTATTTCCTGCAGAACAATGAAAAAATAAGTGAAGCCATCGGGATCTACCGCAAGATCCATTCTTTGGATCCGCAGTATGCAGAGGCATACCTCAACACAGCCATCTTACTCATGTACCAGGATAGTCTGGATGCAGCGATGAAGGAATTAGACATTCTTGAAAAAATTGATCCATCAAATCCGGCTACATGGTTTTATAAAGGCAAGATCTATCACTTCAGAGACCAGAAAGATCTTGCTAAAGCTGCCTACAATCAAGCACTGCGTCTTGATCAGAACTATGAACAGGCAAAAGATGGATTAACAGAACTCGAAAGCGAATAATCGCCTTCAAGTAGAAGTCTCTCTTACTTTCTTCCTCTCTTTACCTTATCTCCTCTTGAGGAATATATTCTTACCCATTGTGGCAATATCATCGATGATCTGTCCATCTCCATCTTTATCCAGGAAACGTCCCAACATACCCATCTCCCTGCCCTGGTTGTTTTGAGATTGAACGGTATCGGATAACAGATCCCTGACATTAAATCCACCCTGGGATCCCTGGGCTTGTTGCCTGTTTTTAGCTTTCCCAATGGCGGCTAAAACAATCGGAGCCAGTGTGATCATTAGTTTCATGATCTTGGATTTGTCCATGCCCGTTGCATTGCCTACCATATCCTGAACTTTTGATTTTTTACCCCCTAATATATGATCCAGGATACCAGCACCATTCAATGTCTTGGGATTTCCAACTTCCTTATTACCAAAGATAAAGCCGCCCAAGTCATCCAGGATACTACCATCATGATCTCGCTCAATGGCAGAGACTAAAGCTGTATCACCTCCAGGCTGAGCCACATTGTTGGAAAGTCCTGCAATCAACGTAGAAATGATCCCGGATGCGGCAACTTCCGTTTGTTCCGGGTCTTTTTCATCTATGTCCTGTGACAACTTCTGAATAAAGTTGGTATCAAGTTTTCCGCGAAGTAATTCAATTAGATCCATGACGAATGGTTTTAGGTTGAAGGGTTAAAAAGGATATGAAAAAATACACTATCACCGTTTTCATCAGTGAATCTTAAATACGTGCCGTAGGAAAACCTGTAAAGGGGGGTAAATGTTTTGAGGCTTGATAGCCAGTTCATTGTGAATAAATAACTGACGATTTCTCCACTGAGGAACTTTTATTTTCATTTTGGCAGGATTTTTGATATTAAACTATTTTATAATACGTTTTCAGGATACAACTTGTACAGAAATGCTGCAGAAAGGGATACTTATTAGTGTTGGGTTGCTACTGAGCCAACTTACACAAGCACAGGACAGAACTGCTTACATCGAGCTCTATAAGAATGTAGCCATGTCTGAAATGATGCGGACAGGCATCCCCGCCAGCATCAAACTTGCCCAGGCCATCCTGGAATCCAGTTGTGGTAAAAGTGATCTGGCCTGCAAAGCCAACAATCATTTCGGCATCAAATGCGGTAATGAGTGGAAAGGTAAATCGTACAAAAAAGAAGATGATGATTACGAAGATGGGAAGCTTGTAAAATCCTGCTTCCGTGAATTTTCCACTGTGTATGATTCCTATATCGCGCACTCTGATTTTCTGACAGATCCAAATAAAAACCACCGATATGGTTTCCTTTTTAAGCTGGATGCAACAGATTATAAAGGATGGGCAAAAGGTCTTTCCAAAGCAGGGTATGCAACGGATCCTCAATACTCCAACAGGTTGATTGACATCATTGAAAAAAATGAATTATTCAAATTTGATGTTCCACTGCCGGAAGCATATGCTGATTCAGGTAAGCATAAAAAATCAAAATCAAAAACCCATACCTCAACACTTTCCACTGTCAGATATCATAATGATGTGAAATACGCAGTGGCACGTGCGGGCGATACACCTGAATCTTTTGCCTCCCGCAATGATATCTCTGCGAAACAAATTATGCGGTTTAATGATGGTATTACAAGTGAATATCAGGTATTGCCAGCAGGAAGCAAAGTATATCTGCAACCCAAAAGAAATCAGAACAACGGAAAACAAAAAATCCATCTGATCAAACCGGGAGAAGACATTGTATCTATTTCGCAACAATATGGGATCAAACTCGATGCTTTGTTAAAACGTAATGGGCTGGCCAGAGGTGAGGTACCCGGACCCAACCAAAAAATATTTCTGAAAGGAAAGAACACCCAAAAACTCAGGACAGTCGATCCGTTTGAATCACCAAAGGCGATTCCGGAAAAAGAAATTCGCGAAGTGGTTTCGAATACCCCATCGACAAAAGCGCCCTCTGAAGTCATGAAGCCATCAAGGATCCCAAAAACTGAGACGGCTTCTGTGACGATCACCACGCCTCCGCAGCATCTACCGTCCCATACGGTGTCTAAAGGAGATACGCTCTATAGTCTGTCGCGCCAGTATGGTATCACAGTAGCCGAAATCAAAAAAATGAATAACTTATCCGTGGATACGATATCCATTGGCCAAAAGCTACTGCTGCGATGAAGATGATGTTTCGATTTTTTATGAGTGCATGTCTCCTTGTGATCTGCATACATCAGGGTATGTCCCAAGGCCCGGTGTATATTTTGGCTGGTGGTCCGACTCTGAGCACCCAGCGGTTCAGTGGGTTCTCGAGAGATCCCTTTTTACGGTATCATGGGTATGTGCAGATGGAATCCACCAGCGAGATCAATCCTAACGCACTGTATGCCCGCCTGGGATACCATATCAAAGGAAGCGCGATCAATACGCAGCGCATCTACGACCCGATCAATATGATCGAACGACAGGCTACCTCATATGCTATGGAATTTCATAATGCTTCCGTAAGCGTGGGCATCAAACAAAGACGTGAACTCGGCTTTAATAAACATCTGAGTTATGGATTTGGAGTGCGGGGAGATTACAACGTAAAAGCAAAATTTGGCGTTTTGTTTGCAGGCTTGGAAGGTGCACAGAATAAGATTACATATGGCGCCAATGTCGATGTCGGTATTGAACTTAAGTTAAGTGAACTCATCAGTGTACTGTTTGAAATTGGCGTTTCACCTGACTTCAACGAACAATTATTTATCCCTCCCATAGAGACCGGCTATAACTACCCCGACGGTTCACCCTTCATTCTTCCCGAAACGAAACTCACCAATTTAGTTATCGAAGCGCGTGCCGGATTTAGATTCTGGAATAAGATTATTTATACCGACTAGTTTTTACCGCAAATTTTCGATCCCATTACGGGTCTGCTGAACAACAAGCCCTGCTCAGCAACTGTGCTTGCATAAGCAAAGCGAAAAGCCTGATGATCACCGGACCAACCGGCGTAGGTAATAGTCATCCGCTATCAGCTATTGGTCACCATTGTTGTCAGCTGGGAATGAAAGTAGCTTATCACAATACGCAAAGTTGTATCAGGCTATACGCTTAGTTCGATTGGATGGGACACACCGAAGACAGATGCAACAGATAGCAAGAGCAGAGCTTTGGATCCTGGATAACTTTGAATTACAACGACCGGATGAACTAGCCAATTTAGATTTGCTCGAAATGATGGAGGATCGTCATGGTCGTAAATCAATGATCATCGCTTCATAACTACCTACAAATATCTGGTTTGATAGCATCTCAGAACTGACGATTTCAGATGCGATACTCGAACGAATTGTATCAAATGCACATCGAATCGATCTTACCGGAGAATCATTAAGAAAAAGAAAATAACTTTATCATCGTTCATGAAATTACAGTCCAACTCCTTGTAGAAGTCAGAGGGGTCAGCATGCGGGAATATGGATCAGGAAGTAATTGTGTATAGATGGGTCAGTATGCTGGAATAAGGGGTCAGCTTCGCTGGCGCTAACTGAAATTCTTCCACAATTTCTTGATCCTAACATCTCCTTTTCACCTTTGGCTAGTCCAAGATCCTTTGTTGACACATCCTCGTACTATGTTCGTTTTCAACAGTACTATAAAGGTATTTTGGTACGAGGTGGAGGATTTACAGAACGTTATTATATCGGTCCAATTGGACCGACTGATCCCTGTCTCGAAGCTTATTCCGCATCACCTTATATTCAAACTGGAATCGATATAGACCCAGACGAAGTAATGACTCAAAATGAAATATTTGCACTTTTGGATTGAACCCGAGCTGATTCTTCAGAATTTCAAATCTCTTTGAATGAATACTTTGATTGTGAATACACGTTAATTTATGAATTGACTTATTTTGAAAGAGATTCATTTCCGATAACGGCTATTGTAAATGCAATAAATGGAGAAATTATAAGAAGGTTGGAGAATTCGATGCAAGTACTCCAAAGGCAGTCACCCTAGACTTCGGGGAGAAAGAAATGGATGCCAAAGAGCTAAATACCAACAATCTATGGTTAGTCACTGAAGATGGGGTGCTAAAAACCTACAATTATGATCTATTACCATTCAATGGTGTAGGTAATCTTAGAGAATTATTAAAATCCGGCCTTGCACCACATAGTGATTTCATACCAATTGTAAATAAGGTAGCTTCTTATTGGCCAAACCCAGGTGGGGAACATACTTACCAATCTCATTGGATAGCAAATATTATTAGAGGACTTTATGAAGAAAGGTTCGGGCTAACTTTTCAATCAATTGATCTATTAGCAAATGTATATCATCGGAATGCATTGAGTCATGAGGACAATAATCTTGACTATTCATATTTTATTATTGGAAGTGATTTAGATAACCCAGTTACCCAGGATGTTCGTTTTGCTTGGCCATCAATAATCGGTCACGAGTTTTGTCATGCTGTGTTGCATGAAGCAGGATTAGACACTGATTACAATGATGATCTGAATGATCCTTATGCTTTTCCAAATGTTACTTTGCATGAAGGAATATCAGATATGCTTGGTATGTAATTAAGATCGCTCTTTTATGATGAAGAATTGGCATGGGTTGCAAATGATGAGGTCTCTTCAAGTGAATCTCCAGAAAAAATTACCCTTACTATTTTGGAGAAGGAGCTTGCTACTTTTGGTTCACAATCAAACGATAATTGCAAGATTTATAACCTGATGGGTCAATTATTATTTGAGGGAGAGCTATCAGAATTCATGCCCTCAAACTTTCCTTTGGGTCAAATACTAATCGTGGTCGATCAAGGTGACTGGTTTGGTCAAATTAGATCTAAAAAGTATTTGAATATCTATTAAATTTAAGGCATTCGTTTATTTAAACTTATCTGGTATGTACATAAAATTATTCATATTCTCAATACTTCTGGTCAGTTTTGCATGTTGTGAAGTAGATGAGCCAACAATGAACGAATGCCCTCCTATATCAGACAAATGGACTGTCACAGCTTCAGGCTACCCTTTGGATTACTCAATATTTGGTGTCTTCTTTACAGATCGAAATACAGGTTATGCTTATGGCCAAAGAGGATACATACTTAAATCTGTGAATGGTGGAAGTAGCTGGTTGGTTATTCATGATCAAAACTCGGTAAATAATGAAACAAAACTAAAACTAACAAAGGGTTACTTTCTTAATAGTTTATTTGGGTACATAGGCGGTGAACGTATGGAGATAGGTTTTGGTGATGAGTTATTAAAAGGGGCTTTACTTCTAAAAACAATTGATGGGGGGGCTAGTTGGAGTAAAAAGTATTTCAGTAACATACAAGAATTTGTAGATTTTCATTTTTTCGATGAACTAAATGGAATCGCAATAGCTTCTTATGATACAAATCAGACCTTGCGCAATAAATTGTTGCTTACCAACAACGGAGGAAACACGTGGACTAATGCACCAATAATCAGTGATTTTGTCCCATCAGATAATTTTGAAATCATAGATTCAACAATAGTTTTAGTCGGCCATGGGTTGAATAATAAGTCTGAAATAATGATTTCGTATGATAAAGGTTTCAATTGGAATTCAAAATCTCTACCTGGAAGACCTATGTTCAAGAGTGTTCCTTGTTAATAAGCAATTTCTATTTGTTACATGCGGATTATTATTCCTGAAAGAAAGGGTCTACGAATCATCTGGAAACTTTGATTCTTGGCAAGCAAACTTCAATGCGCCACTCTCCAGTTTTTCATTTGCGCATTTTGATTCTGATCAGTACGGAATCATAATCAACAAGGTATTTAGTCCTTTCACTTCAGGGGGTGAGACTGTTCTAACTCTTGATTCATTTGATATTCATGAGTCGTTTGGTTCATTGAACAACTGGACCAGGAATTCAATCGATTCCCCTTGTTATGAAATGGATGGACCTGGTTTTAATTTGGATGAAAATAGTTTTTATATAATGGGAGACAAGTTTAATTCGATGAGAGACAAGGGTATAGGTATTCATTTACTGGG
>JBBREG010000110.1:0-11047 GCA_038203125.1 Chitinophagales bacterium | reverse complement strand
ATGAATTTATTGGTCCAGCCTTCTGCGGGCTTCAGTAAGCCTGTGGCTGAAACAGCAGATTCGATGGCTCTCATGGATGTAGTTCCTACAACACAAACTCTTCCACCTGCTCTTTTGCTGGAATTGACAATTTCAGTAGCTTCATCTGTAATCCTGAAATATTCCGCATCCATCTTGTGTTTGGATAGATCTTCCACATCGATGCTTCTGAAGGTGCCAAGTCCTACATGAAGCGTAAGTTCAGCGAAGTTGATGCCTTTAATCTCAAGGCGTTTCATGAGCTCACGGGTAAAGTGGAGACCTGCAGTAGGGGCAGCCACAGCACCTTCTTCTTTGGCGTAGATCGTCTGATATCGCTCTTTATCGAGCTCTTCAGCTTTCCGGTTGATATATTTCGGCAGAGGCGTCTGGCCTTGTGACCTAAGTAAACCACTGAATTCTTCATCTGTCCCATCAAAAAGGAACCGGATGGTTCTGCCTCTTGAGGTGGTATTGTCAACCACTTCAGCGACCAGGATCTCATTTCCTTTTTTGTCCAGGAAATAGAGCTTGTTACCTACGCGAATCTTACGGGCCGGGTCAACAAGCACATCCCATAACCGGGCTCTTGAATTGAGTTCACGCAGCAGGAATACTTCAATTTCAGCATCGGTCTTCTCCTTACGTCCATACAGGCGTGCAGGGAAAACCTTGGTATTGTTGAAAATCATGGCGTCTCCATCATCAAAATATTCAAGGATATCCTTGAAGGTCTTGTTTTCCATAAGACCAGTCTTGCGATGTACGACCATCATTTTTGACTCGTCCCGTTCTTTGGAAGGATATTTGGCAATTAATTTTTCCGGAAGATCGAAGTTAAACTGAGAGAGTTTTGTGCGCATGGCGGGATTGGCTAAAAAATTGGACGGCAAAGATAACATTCCGAAACTTCAAAATGCAACATTGGGAAGAGTGATTTCTAACGTTTGTGATCTCCTATCTCGTTCCGTATCAGACCGATGTAAAGCCGAAGTCGGAAGTCTCTTTTACTTCATCGAATAACCATATTGGGTCAAAATGGTTTCCGTAGATTAGCCATCATGTTTTTGAGGATCATCTTTGAAAGTGTCGTCCAGGCCTTTCAGCAACTATCAGCTAACAAACTCAGGAGCTTTCTGTCCCTGACCGGGATCAGCATTGGGATCATCTGTATCATTTCTGTCCTGTCAGCTGTGGATTCGCTCAAGAAAAATGTGAGTGCCAGTTTTGAGAAATTGGGTAATGATGTACTGTATATCGATAAGATGCCATGGAATGAGGACCCGTCCCAAAATTGGTGGAAGTATAGGCAACGACCACAGCCCAGCCATGAAGATCTTGAGATTATCCAGCAAAAAGTAAAACTATCCGAAAAGGCAAGCTTTTCCGTGTTTATTCCTGGACGTACTCTTAAGTTTGGATCCAGCCATGTTGAAGGTGCCTTCATGGCTGGGGTTACTGATGATTACGGCGACATTTTCAATTTGGAATTTGCCAAAGGCCGGTTTTTCACACCTTTCGAAGCATCTACCGGAGCTAACCGGGCAATCATCGGGGCTGTCATTGCTGAAGAGTTATTTGGCTCTATTGAACCCATCGGAAAGGAAATTAAAATCAAAGGATTAAACTTCCAGGTAATTGGGGTGCTGAAAAAGGAAGGAAATACACTAATTAATATTTTTCAGTTCGATGAAGCGGTCCTCATCAGTTTCAATACTGCCAAAAAGCTGATTAATGTCAAGTCTCAATTCACCTGGGGAACTTCATTAAATGTCAAAGCCAAAGAAGGTGTTAGTCTCGATGATCTACGGGATGAAATCACCGGTGTCCTGAGAAGTGCCAGGAAAATCAAACCAAGGGAGCAGGAAAATTTTGCCATCAACCAGCTGTCAATGTTTACTAAACTGTTGGCACCCATTTTTAGTACGATGAATGTCGTGGGCATATTTATTGGAGGGTTTTCAATTCTGGTAGGGATGTTTAGTGTAGCCAATATCATGTTCGTATCTGTCAAGGAACGGACAAGTATTATTGGAATCAAGAAGGCCCTCGGAGCCAGACAAAGCATTATTCTGCTTGAGTTCCTGATTGAATCTGTAGTCCTTTGCGTGATTGGCGCGGTGATCGGACTGATCATCGTGACAGGCGTTTTAAAGCTTCTGTCATCGGCTTTTGAATATGATATTCACCTGTCTGTAGGGAATATCATTATAGCTATGGTGCTTGCCATTGTAATCGGCGTTTTATCGGGGTTAGTGCCTGCATGGCAAGCGGCCCGGCTCGATCCTGTAGAGGCGATGCGAAAATAGAGATCGATAGATATCATAAAAAAACCCAAGCAGTTTGACCTGTTTGGGCTTTAAATTATTCCAGTTCCAGAAAGGGTGAGAGACTAGTCAGAATAATTTTTAAACTTATCCGGCTGCCTGTACGACAGCTTTGAATGCTTCGGGATGATTCAAAGCAAGATCTGCAAGTGTTTTCCTGTTTAGACCGATATTAGCCTTTGACAGTTTATTAATGAGTCTTGAGTAGGTTGTACCGTTGATACGGGCTGCAGCGTTAATCCTGGCGATCCATAATCTGCGAAATGCACGTTTTTTCTTTCTACGGTCGATGTATGCATAGGACATTGCTTTTTCAAGCGTGTTCTTTGCTGCGGTGTACACATTACGACGGGCTCCAAAATAACCGCGTGTCGCCTTCAGGATTTTTTTCCTGCGCTTCCGGGAAGCTACGGCATTTACTGATCTAGGCATGATTTAGTGTTTAATCTGACAGGGGATGCGGGCATCTCTTTGGTCCTGGCAAACGGTCAACAATTAATTCTAAATATTATTAATACTATTGACAAAGCATTCTTTTTACACGTTTCAAATCCCCATCACTGACCAGGGTTGAACCGCGTAAACGTAACTTTGTATTCTTATCCTTATTTCTCATCCGGTGGGATGTATTCGCCTGGAAGCGTTTTACCTTACCGGAGCCGGTAATTTTAAAGCGCTTTTTGGCACTGCTATGGGTCTTCATCTTTGGCATAACCAGTAGATTTTTTATTGAAAAGGACTGCAAAGATACCTTTTCCAGCCAAATTTCCAAAAGGGGGTAGGGAAGATTACTTTTTCTTTTTCGGGGCCAGGATGACAATCATACGGCGTCCTTCCATCTTTGGAAGACTTTCAGCTGCACCTACATCCTCTACTTCCTTAAGCATTTTTAGGAGGAGGAGCTCACCCCGTTCCTTAAATACAATGGTTCGGCCACGGAAATGGACATAGGCCTACACTTTGGAGCCTTCTTCGAGGAATTTATACGCATGTTTGGTCTTGAATTCAAAGTCATGCTCATCCGTATTGGGCCCGAAACGGATCTCCTTGATGACCGTCTTGGAGGTGTTGGCCTTGATTTCCTTTTCTTTTTTACGCTTGTTGTAAAGGAATTTATTGAATTCAATGATCTTACAGACGGGGGGATCTGCGTTGGGAGAGATCATGACCAGGTCCAGGGCCAGATCCTCTGCCCAGTTAAGAACAGTTCGGGTAGGGTAGACACCTGGCTCAATTTCTCTGCCAGCCACTTTACTGACATCTTCAAGATTGTCACCGACAAGGCGGATTTCAGGCACACGGATGTCCCTGTTTATTTTGAATTGAAACTTTGAGTCGTCTTGTTTGGAAGGATAATTAGATGGAAATCGTTTTGCCAAGGATTAATTACAATTTAGGTTAGAAGATAAAAGGAAACGATAATTGCTCCCTTTAGAGGAGAACGACCTGAATATAAGGAATTTATAGGATTTTTTGCCAAAGATAAATAGCCGGTCTGTTAGACCGGCTAAATTAGTGTTAGTTAAGTGGATACTCAAGAACTTTCTTTTTCCATGATCAATGGACGGATGAAAAGCTCCTGGAGGTCCTTGTTTAGATCGGCAACCATGCTGCTTCCTTCTACCGGAGCTTCATTGAGTATAAATTCAGCTAGCGGATCTTCGATATACTTCTGGATCGCCCGGTGTAAAGGTCTTGCACCAAATTGCGGATCAAATCCTTTTTCGGCAACAAAGTCTTTGGCTTCGTCAGTCAGGGTGAGTATAAAGCCCATCGTAGCCATACGTTTGTAGAGATCCGTAAGAGTGATATCAATGATTTGGTGGATATGATCCCGATCAAGGCTGTTGAAGATGACCACATCATCTATTCGATTCAGGAATTCAGGGCTGAAGGTCCTCTTCAATGCGCTTTGGATGACATTTTTAGTAAGGTCCTCCGCTGCGTTTTGTCTCGCCTGTGTAGCAAATCCCACGCCCTGTCCAAAATCTTTCAACTGACGTACACCGATATTTGATGTCATGATGATCAGTGTATTTTTAAAATCCACCTTTCTTCCCAGACCATCCGTAAGCTGTCCATCATCAAGCACCTGAAGTAAAATATTGTATACGTCAGGGTGTGCTTTTTCAATTTCATCCAGGAGTACAACGCTGTATGGTTTGCGTCTTACTTTTTCAGTAAGCTGTCCACCTTCTTCATACCCTACATATCCCGGAGGAGCACCAATCAGTCTGCTGACAGAAAATTTCTCCATGTATTCACTCATGTCAATACGGATGAGTGCATCTTCTGAATCAAACAAGTATCGAGCAAGTGCTTTCGCAAGTTCTGTTTTTCCAACACCTGTTGGGCCCAGGAAAATAAAAGAACCGATGGGTTTTGAAGGATCTTTCAATCCCACCCGGTTACGTTGTATAGCTTTTGAGACTTTGATGATTGCTTCATCCTGACCGATGATCACTTTTTTTAGATCATCTGTCATTCCAACCAGTTTCTTGCTTTCGCTTTGTGCCACGCGCTTGACGGGAATACCCGTCATCATGGCGACTACCTCAGCGATGTCATCTTCTGTAACAGGATATTTTTTCGTCTTGGATTCTTCCTCCCAGTCCTCCTTTGCTTTTTCAAGTTTGCGGACTAATTTGGATTCATGATCCCTTAGATCCGCTGCTTTTTCATACTGCTGACCCTTGACTGCTTTATTCTTTTCTTCTTTGATCTCTTCGATTTGAGCTTCGAACTCTTCGATGTGTTTAGGTACGTGGATGTTTTTCAAATGTACACGTGCACCTACTTCATCAAGGACGTCAATCGCTTTATCCGGAAGGAAACGATCACTGATATATCGATCACTCAGTTTGACACAAGCACGAATAGCCTCATCAGAGTATGATACATTGTGAAACTCTTCGTATTTGGGTTTGATGTTGTGTAATATGTGTTCAGCTTCTTCTGCAGAAGGTGGTTCTACCAATACTTTCTGGAACCTGCGATCCAAGGCACCATCTTTCTCAATGTGCTGGCGATACTCATCCAGTGTTGAGGCACCGATACATTGTAATTCCCCACGTGAAAGTGCCGGCTTGAAAATATTGGAAGCGTCAAGTGAACCGGTGGCTCCACCTGCACCTACTATAGTATGTATTTCATCAATGAAGAGGATGACATCTCTTGATTTTTCAAGTTCACCCATGATGGCCTTCATCCGTTCTTCAAACTGGCCACGATACTTAGTCCCTGCTACGAGGGCTGCCAGGTCGAGCATGACAATCCTTTTATTAAAAAGATTGCGACTCACTTTTCGCTGCATAATGCGCAAAGCAAGACCTTCCACAATCGCGGTTTTTCCTACGCCGGGTTCACCGATCAGGATTGGGTTGTTTTTCTTTCTACGGCTTAGGATCTGAGAGACACGTTCAATTTCGTTCTCACGACCGATGATTGGATCCAGTTTGTCTTCTTCAGCCAGACGGGTAATGTCCCTGCCAAAATTATCCAAAACCGGTGTACGTGATTTGGAAGCTCCGCGTTTTGAGCCAAACTGTCCTTTTTCACCTTCTTCTTCGTACGAACTTTCTTCTGAGGGTCCCTGATTCATAAATTCCTGATAATTACCTGACTCTTCCTGGATGACATATTCCAGTTCTGATTTATATGATTCGTAGTTAATGTCAAATTCTGACAAAACCTTACTTGCGATATTATCGCCATGTTTAAGGATAGAAAGCATTAAATGTTCTGGGCTGATCTCATCGCTGTTGAGATTTTTAGCTTCCAGGAACGTGACTTTCAGGACACGTTCTGCCTGCCTGTTGAGAGGCACATTTCCAGCGGATACAGGCGCATGCTCTGCTCTGCCTTCCGCGATGGTATCTTCTATCTTAAATTTTAATTCAGTAAAATCAACATCCATTGCATCCAAAACCCGGACGGCCAGATTATCATTATCCTGTAGCATTCCCAGGAGAAGATGTTCTGTACCGATGTAATCATGCCCGAGTCTCAAAGCTTCATTCCTGCTGAGAGAGATGATCTTTTTTACCTTGGGAGAGAACTTTCTGTTCATGTGTGATTAAGGGATATATTAAATTAATGTCCAATATAAGAACTATTTCTAAAAATAGTATTTCTCATACTACTCCTTATCCAAAATGATTCCAACCGGATGAAAACCATGATAAACCTGACAATACAACCAGATTGAACAACTTTCGTGACGTTTTGTCATTACGTAACATTAAGATAGGGGTAAATGATTTCAAAACAATTTCAGTATTGATGTATACGGCTGTTAAAAGAATTAAGGTTTTCGTTTTGATCCTGTTTCTGCCTCTGTTTCTAACATAATACCGACTGAGCAATACAATTTATCGAAAATAGGGTACTTTTGCGGGCACCCTGATATATCGTAGGGTTATTGACAGTTCTAATAACATTAGGATGAAGTTTACTTTAGATAAACAGGATAATTATTGTGTCCTTTCCCTGGATGAAGAGAATCTCAATTCTCTGATTGCGCCGGACCTTAAGTCTGAGTTTGTATTTCTGAGGAATGAAGGTGTCCGTAATCTGATCTTTGATTTGAGTCAGGTCAAATATGTGGATTCTTCAGGACTTAGTGCCATTCTTACAGCTAACAGGCTTTGGAAGGATTATGGAAGCTATGTGATAACAGGAATCGCTCACCCGAGTGTGGAAAAGCTGATCAAGATTTCGCGGCTGGATACGATCCTTGCAATCATTCCCACGGTTACAGAATCGATTGATTATGTATTCATGGAAGATGCTGAACGCACGATTGATAGTGAATCTGCTGCTGAAGAAGAGTAAGATTCATCCATTTCTAGGTTGAATATGAAAAAGATATATATTTGCGGCCTTAATTTGCGCAATGGTGCAATGACGATAGCGTAGCTCAGCTGGTAGAGCAACGGCCTTTTAAGCCGTGGGTCCTGGGTTCGAATCCCAGCGCTGTCACTTCAAAGCACTTCTCCAGGAGTGCTTTTTTTATCTTGGTATGGTAGCTTGGACATTATGCATTACCAGATTTATTGCCAGACAAAAACAACCGTCTCTTCCCGGTTTTGAAAATGATCTATTTACCTAAAAAATTTTATACAATGAAGAAAATTGGTTTAATCATCCTGTTAGCCGGATTATTTGGCCCGCTGACAAAAGCACAAATCACTACTCCTGCCCCGAGTCCTTCCGCCAAAGTGGAACAACGTATCGGTCTTACAGATGTGGTAGTGGAATACTCACGTCCTTCTAAAAAAGGCAGAACCATTTATGGTGATCTCGTTCCGTTTAACGAAGTGTGGCGCACAGGTGCAAATGCTGCAACCAAGATCACGTTCAGTGATGATGTAACGTTTGGTGGGGCAGCTGTTGCCAAAGGGTCCTATGCTTTAATGTCTAAACCCGGAGAAAAGTCATGGGAGTTTATGTTGTATCCACACAACAACACCAACTGGTCCTCCTACCTGGAATCAGATGTAAAACCAGTCACCATCACAACGCAGGTATATAATATGCCGAAAGGTGTTGAGGTAGAATCCCTGATGATGGGATTTGATAATCTTACCAATAGCAGTGGTGACTTTTATGTGTTATGGGATAATGTATACATTCCTGTAACAATCAAAGTAAATACAGATCAGACTGTGGAAGCAAGCATTACGAAAGTGATGGCCGGACCTTCATCAGGTGATTATTATTCGGCTGCTAACTATTATCTCAATGCAGGTAAGGATCTCAACAAGTCACTGGAATGGATCAACAAATCTATCGCCATGGGCAATGACAAATTCTGGGTACTTCGTTCCAAATCTCTGATCCAGTCTGGCCTGGGAGATAAAAAAGGTGCCATTGAAACTGCAAATAAATCATTGGAACTTGCACGTGAGGCAAAGAACAACGACTACATCAAAATGAATGAAGAGTCGATTGCTGAGTGGAAGAAAGCATAAGATTTTCCTTTACATTGAATACAAGTGAAAAGCCCGGTGGACCATGTTTGCCGGGTTTTTTTATGCCTTCCTGCGAAGAAGTTGTATGATGCCGGCTATTGACATGACGCCGACGCATCCAATTACATTGTACCATAAAAACCCAATCTCCGACAGGAAGAAGCACGTTAGCACCACACTTTGAGAAATCAGTGCGCCAATAAACACAGGCAGCGCTGTTACTTTTTTCATAAAAAAAGCCGTCATAAATATTCCCAGAACTGTACCATAAAAGATAGAACCAACAATGTTGACGAATTGAATGAGATTTTCGAAGAGTCCGCCTATACTTGCAAATCCAATGGCAACAAGACCCCATGCAACTGTTAGGCTTTTTGAAACAAATACATAATGCTTATCTGCTTTATTTTTACTGATGATTCTTTTATAAAAATCAACGGTTGTCGTTGAGGCCAGTGCATTTAATTCCGAAGCAGTAGAGGACATACCTGCGGAAAAGATAGTTGCAATGAGCAGGCCGATGATACCTTTTGGCAGGTAGTCTAACACGAAGCGGATAAAAATGTAGTCTTTATCATTTGACTCTACCTCAGGGAGTGTTTCACTGATAAGTGCTTTTGTTTCATCCCGTATTTCTTTCTCCCGTGTCATACTGGCATCCAATGCGGGCGATTTGATCTTTGTCTGTTCACTGGCTATCAAACCCGCATAAATATTTTTTCTGTTTTCCTGTTCCACATTCCATTGATCAGCAAGTGCTGTATATTCCGTGGCAGCCGGCGAGGCCAGGATTTTGGATTCAACCTGTGAATTGAAGAAAACAGGAGAAGGAGTGAATTGATAAAAAACATAGACCATGACACCTGCCATGAGAATGATAAATTGCATGGGGATCTTAAAGAATGCATTGAACATTAATCCCATTCTGCTAACATTTACATTTTGTCCACCCAGATATCGTTGCGCCTGTGACTGATCTGTTCCGAAATACGCAAGAGCGAGGAAAGTACCACCCGTGATACCTGACCAAAATGTATAGCGGTCATTGAAATTGAAATTAAAATCCACAATGTTCAGTTTCCCATTTGCGCCGGCGATCCGAAGTGAATCAATCACTCCAATACCGTCTGGGAGCAAATAGATCGTCGTGACTAACGCTGTGATTATACCTCCCATCATCACTGCCATCTGTAGCTTGTGCGTGACACTTACTGCACTTGTACCTCCAACACATGTATAGATCGTGGTTAGTAAACCAATGATGATGATCGTCCAGTTAAAATTCCACCCAAGGATCGCTGAGAATATAATGGATGGTGCCAGAATGGTTATACTGGCACCTAATCCTCGTTGAATCAAAAAAAGAAATGCGGCAAGTAATCTTGTACGTAAATCAAATCGCTGTTCAAGATATTCGTATACAGTAAATACCTTCCATTGATAAAATCGGGGAATAAAAAAGATGCAGATGATCACCATGGCGATCGGCAGCCCAAAATAAAACTGAATAAAGCGCATGCCATCCGAAAATGCCTGCCCCGGTGTGGATAAAAATGTAATGGCACTTGCCTGGGTCGCCATGACGGATAATCCAATAGTCCACCAAGGGGTGTTCTGATTGCCCAGCAAGTAGCTATCCATGTTCCTGCCTTTACGGGTTTTCCAGATCCCGTACAGAACAATAAAAGCAATAGCTCCTACGAGCACGACCCAATCAAGCGCACTCATAGATCAGCTTTTATTGAACAGCCATCTGAATACATAAAAGAGGAGAATCAGCAGTGCATTATATCCAAGAATAAAAAGATAGATCCTGGACCAGTTTGTATTTTCATTTTTCTCGGACATCAGCACCTGATCAGGATTTACCATTCTTGTATCCCAGGGAAATAAGATTGCTCAACAACCTGTACGCACCGGGAACACCTGCGGGTAAATGACGGAACCAGGATAATCCACTATATACATAATGCCCTTTGCCATAGGGGGCAACCAATAACGCACCCTTCATAGGCGATTCTGCGGAGTCGTTCATTTCCAGTAGGGGCAAGAATTGTGGGTCCCATTGATTTGGGAAATACAATCCACGTTCCTGAACCCAACCTTCAAAATCTGCAGGCTTGATTTTATTAGGAATTGTAAAAGCAATGTGATCAGGCTCTGCAATTGTTACAGGAGTTGATTCTTCTGTGACCCGATCACGTGATAAGGTAAGCGGATAGGGAGCAATGTTTTCAGTGACCAATCCCCGATTCACATTGTACTGAACAATCATGGTTCCACCTTCCTGTACCCAATCGAAGAGTGTCTTATTCTTGTATGCCAGGGGTTCAATTGTGTTGAATGCCCGGATTCCCAAAACCACTACCTGATATTTTGAAAGTGAAGCAGGTGTAATATCTTTTGGATCTAACATGTCAACTTTGTATCCGATTTGAGTCAATGCTTTTGCAACATCATCGCCTGCTCCTTCAATGTAAGCAATCGGTCGATCGATAATCTGAATGTCCATACTACGCAAGGGAACAGTTGCATCCTGCACAATGCTCATATACGGGAGATGATCATAATCCAGAACGGTAATCTTATGATGATATGTCGTGTTGTTAATCAATAGTTCAGGTCGTAACATTGACTGCGCCTCTCCTTTCGGTGGTGTTATGGTACACATTACTGCGATTGATTCTCCTGATTTGGAGAATGTAAAAGGAATACTTTCAGGAATTACCT
>JBBREG010000109.1:0-11091 GCA_038203125.1 Chitinophagales bacterium | reverse complement strand
AGATTTAATATAGTCCTGGTGTGAAAGGGTGGTGGATGAGACCAAGTAACGGGTCAATTCCGACATGTGCCTGATTGATTGAAAATTATGACTTCAACCTATTCTGCAGGTTTGAAAAATAAGCCGGTACAAATTGTAATCTGCTGCCATACCAGCTGAACATCTCCCCATCCACGATGATCACTTTCGTATTTGGAAATTTGGCTTCAAATTCGTCCACATGTTTTTGACGGAACGGGTAGGGTTCGCTGGATAAGAAAATGTATTCCGGTTGCAACTCTGACAATTGTTCGGAAGTTGTTTCAGGATAACGCGTTTGGTTTTTAAAAACATTTTCCACCCCTAATTGATAAAGCATATGATCAATGAAGGTATTTCCTGCTACCGCCATCATAGGATCTTGCCAGATCAGATAGGCAACACGTTTAGTGTGTTGTACGGGTTGGTACTTTTGAAAACCATCCTGTATTTTTTTCAACAGGGCATCACCGTTTTCTGTACGATCTGTAATACGTGATACTTCTTTCATCATGGCATACGCATCTTCCAGTGTTTCAATATCACTCATCCATACGGGAAAATGTTTTTGTAATTCCAGAATACGCTCCAGATCGTTCTCTTCTTTATTTCCAATAATCAGGTCGGGGTGAAGACTTTTTATTTTTTCAGTGTGAAAATTCTTTGTTCCACCAATTTTCAAAATGTCTTTACCCTTTTGGGCCGGATGGATACAAAATTTCGTAATGCCGACGATCGCATTTTCGAGACCGAGATCGAAAAGGAATTCCGTCTGTGAAGGAACAAGGGAAATAATTCTTTTGGGTGGAAATGGAATTTGAAATGTATTTCCGAGCTGATCTGATGTCGTCATATACATATCAAATAGTTGGCTCCTTGTACGGACAATGTCTGCAGCCATTCTTGCAACAAAAACCTCTTTTTAAAAGGTAATGTGCAGTGAACACGTAAAGGCCCTGATCGCTGATGTAATAATCGATGTCCTGAATGAGCTCAGTGCCGGAATCAGGAGATTCGTTGTTTGGGTTTGTATTTTTTTTCAAAATGCTTGCACAAAATGATTAGCGTAGATATGTTCTTACGAATAAATAAAATCTTAAAAAGTCATAACAGATCTTAATAATCTGTGGTCCCTGAGTATAATGAGCAAGTCGTGTTTGCACACAAATGCCGCAGAGAATATTTTAAAATGGATTGACACAGTTTTAGTTTTGCGATTCCGATATTTCTTTGGCCGTTGACCATTCACCACTGACACTTCGACTCCACTCAGTGCAGCCATTCACCACTGACTACTGACGATTCACTTATCCTTCCACTTTCTTCAAATACATTTCTGCTTTTGCAATTTCAGGTCGTGATGATCCGGTGCAGAAAGAAAGTAATTGAGTGTAATGTGCTTTCGCTTTTTCTGTCAGATTTAATTTTTCAGCTGCCAGAGCAGCACCGTAGAGGCTGTTAAAACGATTGGGTGCTTTTTTAAGAACGCCTTCATACGCTACTAAAGCATCAGTGTGTTTGTTCATAGCCATCAACATATCACCCAGGAGTTCTCTGGCAGGAATCACTTCACCAGGCGTAACCGGATGTTTCTGAGTGAGATCTTCCATGGCAGCGGCTTCAGCCATCAGGGCAAGAGCTTCTTTTAGCTTGCCTTCTTTCATGTGGATCCAGGCTTCTGCTGCTTTCAATTGAATTAACACCTGGTTGGATTTATAAGGATCCTTTTGAGCCATCAGCGTATCGTATTGTGCAGTGAGAAGTTTTAGCTCTGCATGTGCGTTATCGAGTTGATCAAGATGAACCGCGCCCATCAAACGCGTGAAATGGATCAGAGCCTGCTGCCATGGATATTTGGCCCATGGAAATGATTGTGGATGTGGTTTGAGGTCCGCGGCATCTTTCCATGATTTATTTTCCAATGCAAAGCGGGCAGGTATGGCAGCGAAAGCATACGCATTTTTAAAATTAGAAGCAGAAACTTCATTGATGGTCATGGTATACTCCAGGATCTCTTTAGCCTGGACATTATCACCTTTCTGAAGGTATGCATACATGAGATAATCCAGCGCATGCATTTCTTCATCCCAATGGCCCTGGATTCCGGCTGCTTCCGCATAACATTTTGCAGCATCGGCAGACACAAGATTGGATTTTATAGATTCGTCCCAGAGCCCCAGCCGCGTAAATATATGTGATGGCATGTGTTGTGCATGAGCAGAAGAAGGCGCAATCGATGCATACTTTCTTGCAGCAGGAAGAGCCTGCGTCGCGAGCGCCGGAGAATCGTAGGTATGGATCATATAATGGATAAGACCAGGGTGATCATTTTGATCCGGGTTGAGGGCTTTCAGGATATCCCCTGCTTTCTTTTGGTTTGAAAAAGTTGTATCGGCAGGGTCTGCTGTTCCGTCCAGGGCAAGTGCATAAAGAACTGCAGCCTCTTTATCCTGCGGATAGTCCAAATAGATTTTGGCCATCGCCTCTTCATACATCTTACTGCGTGTCTTATGATCCAGGTTTTTCCAGTCATGGAAGAGTAAACTAATCGCATCTATGTAGGCAGCTTCCCGTGCGGTTTTTTGGGTTATGGATTTTGCAATTGCCAATGCCCGCGATCCTTTTTCTAATTCGGGTTCTGTAGGTGGGGTCCATAAGGGATGAAAATTGCTCATGGCGACACCCCAGTATGCCATGGCGCAATCCGGTGCAGCATCAAGCACCTTGGCAAAGACTTTTTCTGCTTCATCATATTCAAATGAATGCAGCATGGAGAGTGCCAGTGCAAATTGTTCTTTTACAATATCGGGACAAGATGTTTCAAAATTGACATCACCGAAAATCTGATCCGCATCACCGCAGAGGATAATATCACCTTTTTTTAAATTGATAGCGTCCAGGTCCTCTTTCGTAGGAGCATTACTTTTGTTGCTGCACGAAGCTGATGTCAACAACACGCAGAGTGCTAATGCTGAGGTCGCGAATTGAAATGAGTTTTTCATACTCAGAAATTTAGATGGCCAGAAATGGGTCCGGGGGTGCAGCCTATAAATTTAATGAATTCTTTATGATTCGTGGTACCCTTGATGCATCTGATAGATAAAGAAATCTTGCACAAAGCCGCAGAAATCGCGTGTTCTAGTCATTCGTTTTTGCAATAGAGACGCGATGCATCACGTCTCTATTGCAAAAAAAATCACAATTTTATTGTTCCGACAAACCGAATACCTTTCACGTTCTCACGGTTCTCACGGTTCTTATATTCGCAGAGCAAGCAACAGATACATCCGTACCATCGTATCATCTATGCCATTTACTGCAGTGAAGTAGTCACCAGGACTGAAGACCGAAGCAGATAATTGCATGTTGAGATTGGGACTAAAATAATAGTTGATATAGGCATCGCCACCGACACCAATATTTTTACTTTCCGTATTCAGATTATTCACAGGGCCTGTAGCAATTCCCGGTGAACGATCTTGCTGTTCAAGTACGCTCGCATAAACAGCATGAATACCAGTGGCAACTAGTGGACCCACATTCCAGTTGAGATGGAATGTAAATGCCTGGAGATTTGACCCTTTAAATGCATCGATGTATCCAAACCGTCGATGTTCGTTTTGCCACAACACATTATAAGATTTGATTTCATCATCTGTTGGATTATCATCACCACTGGCGCGATAGTAAGCAATATCGGCTAAGATCTTATCATCATCTGACGCATATCCTGCCCCCACTTCAATTGCATGGGCGCTGACACTACCTTCCACATTATCATTCAGGATTCCTTTAGCACTTCCCGTCTGGAGAATAGCTTCTGCCGAATATTTCAGATTGCCCGATTGTCCAAATACTCGAACGTTGGGCATGAATACCGAGGTTCGAAATCCACTGTTGTACTGATCAATGATATAGATCAGGTTGGCATCCAGGTTAACACCTTCACTCAGTTTGAAGGTATTAAAGTTGCCCAGGAAAATGGGATGATTCCAATCAAAATTGGCAGCGTCAGGAGCAGCCTGGTATAACTGTACCCACATCAGGTCACTGGTCGAGCGATTCGTTTTGTAACGTAGCCGAACACTTTCAAAGCTTCTGCCTTTGATAAAGTCATCATCTCCCACAATAATCTCATTACCATATTTGCCAAGAGACATCCGGCCAAAGCGTAATGACAATTTACCTGCGCGATCGAGTTTTTTCATATCAACGTATGCCTCATACAGAGAAAGATTCGGATCCAATGGACCCAGGCTTCGGGTGTACAACCCATATGATTGCAGGTTGACCACCATGTCAATATTCTTTGGTAAGGAAAGTTTACCACCGATATCGCCGCGCAGATAAAAATTTAGTTGACCTGTGTCTTCCGGCATCCCCGCTTCTTTGTAATTGATCGTACTCTCAGGCCTGAAGAAAAAATAGACCAGGGGTGTAAACTGAACCTTGCGTGATGAAAGTGAGGGCTCCTCAGCAGTGTATGCACTGTCATAAGGAAGATAAGGGATCACACCATCAGCCGGCAGAACGGAATGTACCACATCGTCCGGATTCACAAGGGGTGGTGAAGTCACCTGTGCAGTAAGATATCCAAAGGTCAAAAGAAGGTGGAGTGAAGAGATGAACAGGCGATTCATAGGATGGCAATTAAGAGTTGGAATTTTATTTGGAACTGTGAATTTACATAAATTGATAAGGAGTAAAAACCTGATGAATCCTTTATCGTTGAACGGTTCGTCTGGTTTTTTTCGGCAGGCATCTCTTTTCCAAAAAATTATTTTCCTTGTTCATCCATCTCATCCAACGCCCGGATGAAGGCAGGCTTGAGGTCACGTAATTTATAATATTCAGTAATGAAAAGATGAAGGATAAAAAAGACCAGTGATCCAAGTAAAAGCGAGTGGTGGCCTGTCATTCCAATCAGAATTGCAAAGATTCCCTGAATCAATATGGAGATTCCCGCCCAGTTATAGATCCTGGCTGCGCGCCTGCAATGTGCTTCAGCATTTTCTTTGCTCATGATATTCATAAACAGATCTGGTTCCAGGCGCCAGGAGGCAGAAAAATATGCCAGCGAACCGAGGAGAATAAAGATGGCAAATCCTTTTGTCCAGGTGACCACATCTATATCATCTACAGATGTCTTGATGGTAATAAATGAAATGAGAATAAACTGCCCGATGCTGACAAAAAAGGGAAGGATCGTATCAATGATATTAGGAAACCATCGAAGAAAAAAAATACCGATTGCATAATGATGCCATACAATGAAGATTACAAAAAGCATCAGCAGTAAAGGCAGGAAACGGATATCCATAAAAGGATGTTCTGCCATCTCCAGGTAAGTGATGATGTTGGGCACTAGCTGAGAGAGTGCAATGCCCTGTAAAAGAGATATCACCGTCAGATAGATTGTCGGGAAATGACTGCCAATGATCTCTGCTTTTTTGGACATCAGAAAAGAATTATATTTTAAAAATCACCTGCAAGATTACTACTCCTGGTTATTTAATCACAGAAAACGTTGCTGCACCCTGATTGTCTTCTTGAGAAATCCGCATGATATATGAAAATCACCCACACCGTTTTCGCGAGAACCTACTCATCCCCTGCCCAATGCAAGGGAGATTCTCATGACCCCCTGCCCGGTGCAAGGGAGATTCTCATGACCCCCTGCCCCCTGAAAGGGAGATTCTAATGCCCCCTGCCCCAGGCAAGGGAAATCATAAAGTCCCCCTTTCAGGGGGCAGGGGGTAGGAAATCATAAAGTCCCCCCTTTCAGGGGCAGGGGGTAGGAAATCATAAAGTCCCCCCTTTCAGGGGCAGGGGGTTAGGAAATCATAAAGTCCCCCTTTCAGGGGGCAGGGGGTCAGGAAATCATAAAGTCCCCCCTTTCAGGGGGCAGGGGGTCAGGAAATCATAAAGTCCCCCCTTTCAGGGGCAGGGGGTTAGGAAATCATAAAGTCCCCCTTTCAGACAGCAGGAAGTATGGGGTCAGCATATTCATGTCCATGCATAATACAGCAAATACGCAGCTGCAATCCAAACAATAGCAAGACCAAAACACGCGAAGAGAGATGTGAAGGACCGTATTACTTTATACCGGACAGATGTCAGCAATTGATAAGCGACAAAAGGATGCATATAGGATCAGGATACTCATATTAATCATCTCCATGGTTCTTCGGAACGAGCCATCCTCTACCCAGCCAAAACACAAATAAATTATACTTTGTATAAACACACCCTGACCGATCGTGAATAAAACGATTACTGCACTTTCCGCCACATTGAGCTTCATTTTCGCGATGCGAAATATGGTATGCATAAATAGTGAGGAGGCAGGAATGGCAATCAGGATGTAGATATAGGTGTGTTCAAGAAACCGCCATTGTAATGCATCATAATCTTTTATCGCCTGCGATGTCAGAGGTGTCATGGTGGCTAATTCACTTTCATCATAAAAATGAAGATCAGTGAGTTTTACTACAAGGTAATTGACGATCAGGGAAATCACCAGATAAATGGCAGGATGGAAATACGGTTTTCGATTATCCCTCAGGTAATCATTTATCATCGTTACAGGACGGCTGAGGAGTTGCCGGAAATTGAAAATGATACCCCGATCAACATGGAAGATCGCGTGCGGAAGATCAGCTATAAATCCAGGCAGTGATATTTGGTTGGTGTGTGCGTTTTGGTCTTGTGTAGTGTAATGACTTTCAATTTACCTGAAGCACTGTTGCTATCGTTCATGCCGCAAAGTTATCGTCAGCCTGTACGTTATCTACGGAGGCTTTCTCCAACCGCTAATCATTTCTAATGAAATGCTGAAAATCAGGTATGAGTTGTGGAGGCCAAAGATCAGATATCCAAATCCTCAATCCCGTCATTGTCTTCGAGATCGTGATGGTTATCCCCGCCGATGCTGTAATAGTTATTTTCTTCATCTTCGCTTCCGACTTCTTCAAGTTCATCATCCAGATCAGATCCGGGCACATCGAGATCTGTGTAAAGCAAGTCATTCTCCACCAATTCGTCTACTGGAATCTCAGGATCGATCTCTTCCAGTAGTTCAATTTCGTCAAGATTGGATTTTGCTCTGGTAGGATCCTCAGGATCTATCTCCGATTCTTTTTCAAACTGGCTATAGATATCTTCACTCGGAGGGTAGAGCGGATATCCTTCTGGTTCCGGATTGTTCTGGTTATCGATGGATCGCTCTGGTGTATCCGGCATATCTTTCTTCTTCATGATCAAGGTTATTATTGATGAGCTTTAATATGAAACAAATATGTCGGCGTTTTGATTAGCAGTTGTTATAGAATTACATGATTAGAAAATTATTTATAATTAATTCTACAGAGATAATAACTTTTTCGATCTCATCAGGTTGGAATAAGGTATGGATAATACTACAATAAAGGAGAAACCAGACCAGCCACTTTATCGAGAAACTGCCGGGTTAACGGGCGTGCTTTCCACTCTTCCAGGTTTATCTTTTCAGCATCTTTCAGATCATCATAGAACACTTCTGCAAGCTCTGTGGCAACTTCGATATCATAAACGATCGCATTCACTTCGAAGTTGAGATCAAAACTACGTGCATCAATATTGGCAGATCCGACAACGGCAATTTTCTTATCTGTAACGACGGTCTTGGCATGGACAAATCCTTTTTTGTATTGATAGATTTCCACACCTGCGGTGAGGAGATACATAAAGTATGATCGGGAAGCAGCATTGACCAATGCTGTGTCGGCTTCATGTGGTACCAGAAGTTTGACTTTCACGCCACCTAGGGCAGAGATCATTAATGCATCCATGATGCTATCCCCAGGTATAAAGTAGGGTGTCGTAATAAGGATTTCCTTGCTGGCAAGATTTATAACCTGCAATAATGAAAAAAGGATGGTGGGTTTATCAGAGTCAGGCCCACTGGCAGCGATCTGTACAATTTTATTTCCCACCACAGGAAGCGTAGATGCTTTTGGAAAATAATTTTGATCTGGTTGAAGGTGATCACTTGCGCAAAAATTCCAGTCACAAAAGAATAAATACTGGAGATATTGGACACCGGGTCCATCAATGAGGAGATGCGTGTCACGCCAGAACAATTTTTCTTTTCCCTTGCCTTTTGTCTTCTTTCCCTCCTGTCCGCTGCCTTCTTTAGCACTGCCCGCACCTGATTTGTCCGTATTGTTTTTTCCATTATTAATGTACCGGTCACTCACATTGATACCTCCTACAAATCCAATATGACCATCCACAATGACAATTTTTCTGTGATTCCGATAGTTGATCCGGTTGGCCAAGGCAAAAAAGATCACTTTATAGAACGGAAATGCGTTGACATTGCCCTGTTTGAGACGCGGCACTAATTTTTTACGAATTGACCCGCTTCCAAAATCATCGTAGATGAAACGGACGATGACACCTTCTTTTGCTTTTTCGATCAGCGCATGCTCTACTTCTTTTCCAATCTCATCATCTTCGTAGATGTAGTATTGGATGTGAATGTGGTGTTTTGCTTCCCGGATTGCTTTTAGTACTTCGGGAAACTTATTTTCTCCATTGACCAGCAATCGCACATCATTATGTGAGGTGAGCGGGCTCATGCTTTCCTGGACGAGCATGATAGCTAATTCTTTGTTACTTTCTAAAGCTGCTCCACCTTCCAGTAAAGCTTCTTTCGAGGATTGCCAGATGTCTTCCTGGAGCTTCCTGATGAGTTCTTCATCCTGGGTGTGTTTTTTATCAAAAAGTTTGTGCTTCCGGTAGTTGATTCCAAAGGCAAAATAGAAAAGCATGCCGAAAACGGGAACAAAGATGGCAAAGAGGATATAAGCAAGGGCCTTACTATTGGCCCGCGTGTCGTAGATAATGCGTAGGCAAACCAGTATAACCAGAATGACATATGCAATTAGGAGGAGCGTTACCCAGTTCATCGTTTGGATTGAATGTAATCAAAACCCGGCTATAATCGTATTGTTGCAGATAAGTTATCTACGGACAGTTAGATTCTTATGTCGGAATACGCTTTGTCTTCCGGCTGCCCGGACGTATGCAGATTCCTATAAGTAACGTCACTGCAAAAGTCAGTTGACTTTGTCATCGATTGCCATGGTATCCACAGGTAGATAAATATCAAATGTGGCTGCTTTTCCCTGTTCACCTTTTGCCGTGATCAAGCCATTGTGATTTTCTACAAGGTTTTCACCGCGGAGTGATTAACCCGTATATTTACAAACCCACCCACAACAAGCAGATCATGCGTACCTCATGTTTATCCCTGGTAACAGCCTTCTTTTTTATCACTTGTATCTCAGCCCAAAATGTCGATATAAATTTTCGTGTTGACATGAGTGCTGAAACAATTTCAGGTAGCGGTGTCCATATAGCAGGTAGCTTTCAATCGGAGGCCGGGCTGGGCGCTGACTGGACTCCCGGCAGCACACTGATGTCTGATATAAATGGAGATAAAATTTATGAACTCACCGTATCCCTACCACCGGGAACATATGAGTATAAGTTTATTAATGGCAATGCGTGGGGCATGGATGAAAACCCACCATCAGATTGCTCCGTAGGATCTACAAATAATCGAGCGGTCACCGTGGGGAGCACAAATATTTTGCTTCCTATTGTACCCTTCAACGGTTGTATTGTCATGTTGCATCTGTCCGTCAACATGACTGGCCAGGAAATTTCGCCTGAAGGAGTACATGTGATGGGCGATTTTCAACTTGCAGCAGGTTATGCGCAAAACTGGGATCCTGCCTCTGTCAAATTGGAAGATAAGAATGGCGATGGAACATACGATGTGCTACTCACTTTACCTTTTGGTAGTTATCAATATTTATTTGTCAATGGCAATACACCGCAGGTTGCAGAAAGTTTGTCAATCGATTGCACAGTTGCTGGTATAAATGGAACGCGCCACAGGAATATTGTTTTTACCGCAGATAATGGAGAATCAGATGTGTACTGTTTTAATAGTTGTGATCTGTGTCATCCTGCATCAGTTTTCACCTTTAATACACATTGGTGGAATGATGCTGTGTTTTACGAAATATTCGTGCGCAGTTTTAAGGATAGTAATGGAAATGGCATTGGTGACTTTACTGGAATGATTGAAAAGCTGGATTACCTGAATGATGGTGATTCAACGACACAACATGATTTGGGCATCACAGGTATCTGGTTGATGCCGATGATGAAGTCTCCAAGCTATCATGGATATGATGTGTCGGATTATTATGCTGTGGAACCGGACTATGGTAACATGGAAGAATTTGAAGACTTCCTGGATGCTGCACATGAGCGAGGGATCAAAGTCATTATAGACCTTGTATTAAATCATGCATCAAGTCAACATCCCTGGTTTTCACAGTCTGCAAATAATGCTGGTGGATACAGGGATTGGTTTCGATGGTCCCCAACGAATCCAGGTATCATCGGCCCTTGGGGCCAAACCGTATGGCATCCTGGGGGTGGAAATTTTTTCTATGGTTTATTCTGGAATGGAATGCCGGATCTTAATTACAGGCATGCGCCAGTGAAAGATGAAATGTTCAGGGTGGTGGATTTCTGGCTTGACAGGAATGTGGATGGGTATCGACTGGATGCAATTAAATATCTGGTGGAGGATGGCAATGTGTTGGAAAACACACCGGAAACATTTGCACTGATTGAGGAATACCATGATGTATATAAAGCAAATAATCCCGAGGCATTCTCTATGGGTGAAGTATGGTCAGGTACTGAATCAATTGTTCCCTATGTGCAAAATGATCGTCTGGATGCATGTTTTGAATTTGGTCTGGCAGGTGCGGTAATCGATGCAGTCAATACAGGGGATCCACAAAATCTGGAACAGCAACTTAACAAAGTGTTGAGTGCATATCCACAATTGCAATATGGTACGTTTCTCACAAATCATGATATGGATCGTGTTTTTAATACGTTTGGCAGTAATGTTGAAAAAATGAAGCTTGCTGCATCGATCTATCTCACGCTCCCGGGTGTGCCGTTTATTTATTACGGTGAAGAACTTGGCATGATGGGTAC
>JBBREG010000108.1:0-11130 GCA_038203125.1 Chitinophagales bacterium | reverse complement strand
CCGGGTAATGAAAGATGTGGGCAATCAGTTCCAACTATAGCATTGTATGTTCCTTTGAGTGTATCATCTCCAGGCTTAATGGTTCCATGGTTTTCCCAAAGTGTATAGTTCACTAACCAGCAATCAGAACAGCCTTTGATCAAAGATTGGAAATTAATACGGGAGTAAACTTCCGCATTCAAATTTTGGGTGAGAAAAAAGAAAGTAAGGATTAATGCAGTTGAGAATAAGTTTTTCATTGAAAATAAGATTAGTTGGTGTTCATTCTTAAGTTTCAATTATTGAAAGCTTTCACTACCTGATAATACATAAAGAATTCACTTTGGTATTAGGTAATGATAGTTACAATCCATTTGGGTAAAAGTAATGACCGGAGTAAAACTGATTTCTACGAATTGCATTTTGATCTTGAAAGTGGTTTATGGGCTTGACAAAATGTATTTCTACGAATTCAGTTTTAGTTAAAAAATGCGATGAACATTGACTAAAATGTATTTCGACGAAATACATTTTAACTCCTCTCCTGATCTTCCTCCATCCCACCCCAAGAGTAGGTTGTTTCGAAAATCTCTCTACTTTTGCCACCCATGAAAGGAACACTCCTGATGAGCCTGGTAGCTATCATTATCGTAGCAGGATACTATTTTGGAAAAAAATACTATCTCAAGCCCGGTATCGAACAAGGATCGCTGGCGCAGGATTTTGATGCGATTGCTCGTGACGGTAGCAGGATTTCACTTTCCAACTTTAGAGGAAAATTTGTCCTCCTCGATTTTTGGGGGAGCTGGTGCAGTCCGTGTCGCAAAGAACATCCCGGATTGGTAAAAATCTATCAGAAGTATCACCAGGTTGACTTTACGAAATCTTCCGGATTTGAAATCATTAGCATCGGGATTGAATCCAATGAGGCAAGCTGGTCAGGTGCTATCCAGGCAGACAGCCTGTTTTGGCAGACTCATATCCTGGAACAAAATATGTTTGAAGGAGAAATCCCTAAAAGCTATAATGTCAGGCAATTACCCACCAAATTTCTGGTCGACCCGGCAGGAATCCTGATTGCCATTGATCCCTCTTTAGATCGTCTTGAAACGATTCTGGATGAGCGCATGTTATCGGCTGAGAATCAATAAATACGGCCAATTCAGGTGTCTGTCCTGTCTCATTTTCCGGGAATTAGCCAGTTTCGCTGTCAATTTGGCACAAATGCCTCATCTGGCAGTACTTTTGATCTCCAATAGTGTCGTAAATGAATTGAGGGCCGTTGGCCTTTTTTAATTGAGAAAAGATATGAGCAAGAAAGAAAAAGAAACAGCCTCCGGAGCCCATACTGATGAGGATCAGGAAAAGGATTCTTTATTTGATTTCGATAAAACGTTTGGTGAAGACCCTGCCGAATCCGATGCACCTGACAGCAGCGAGTTTGAGATTTTGGTAGCTGAACTGCAGGATAAAAATCTGCGCCTTCTGGCAGATTTTGACAACTATAAAAAACGCACGAACCGGGAACGGCTGGATCTGTTAAACTCGGCTTCAAAGGACGTGGTCATCTCCCTGCTTCCGATCCTGGATGATTTTGACCGTGCCAAAAAGAGCGCGGAAGAAGGTTCGCATGGGGAGCATTGGAGTGAAGGGGTAAACCTCGTCTATAATCGTCTCTATGCTACTTTGCAATCGCTTGGATTAAAAGCAATGGAAAGTACCGGCGAGGTGTTTGATGCCGATCTGCATGAAGCGATCACTGAAATTCCGGCTCCTGATCAATCCGGAAAAGTAATTGATACGGTTGAAAAGGGATATACATTAAATGATAAAATTATTCGACATGCCAGAGTGGTGGTTGGCAAATAATAAAATTCAATGACGAAAAGAGATTATTACGAAATACTCGAGGTGACGAAAGATGCTGATGATACGGTCATCAAAAAATCGTATCGAAAGATCGCGATGCAATATCACCCGGATCGGAATCCAGATAATAAAGCTGCCGAAGAAAAATTTAAGGAAGCGGCAGAAGCGTATGAAATTCTGAGTGATGCTGATAAGCGCGCCCGGTATGATCGATTTGGTCATGCGGGTGTGAACAACAACGGCGGCGGTTTTCATGGCGCCGACGGCATGACAATGGATGATATCTTCAGTCAGTTTGGAGATGTTTTTTCCGACAGTCCGTTCGAATCATTTTTTGGAGGACGCTCACAGCAACGTGCGCAGGGTCAGAAAGGAAGTAATCTTCGTATCAAACTCAGTCTTACACTTGAAGAAGTAGAGACGGGTGTCAAAAAAACGATCAAGGTTAAAAAACGGACCAAGTGTACCACTTGTAAAGGGACTGGTGCGAAGGATGGTGCAGTGAAAAATTGTACCACCTGTGGTGGTGTCGGTGTCGTGCGTCAGGTACGCAGCACATTTCTCGGACAGATGCAGACGACTGCACAATGTCCCAACTGCCAGGGCACAGGTACTTTGGTGGTAGAGCCTTGCGGGAAATGTCGTGGCGAAGGACGTACGATTGAAGAAGAAACAATAGATATCGATATCCCGGGAGGCGTCGAAGATGGCATGCAACTTTCGATGCGTGGAAAAGGAAATGCCGGCATCAAAGGCGGCCCTTCAGGTGACCTGATCATTGCCATTGAAATCAAACCTCATGCAGAACTTAAGCGTGATGGTAATAACCTGATATACGAACTTCATATCAGTTTTCCAGATGCTGCTATCGGAACATCCGTAGATATTCCAACCTTGTCAGGTCCGGTGAAAATTAAAATTCCTCCCGGCACAGCCAGTGGAAAAATATTCAGGCTGAATGGGAAAGGGCTTCCTTCAGTACAAGCGTATGGCAAAGGCGATCAGCTTATTTATGTTGATATCTGGACACCCAAAAAACTTTCTGATGATGAGAAAGCCATTCTTGAAAAATTAAAGGCATCACCGAATTTCAAACCCCAACCCAGCAAAACTGAAAAAGGATTTTTTGAGAAGATGAAAGATTATTTCAGTTAATGAAATATCTGCTCCTGTTGCTGCCTTTGCTATTGACATTGCTCTCCTGCAAAAAGGATGTACTTGTACAGGAAAAGTATATTTTCGAAAATAATCAATGGCTATCAGGAAACACAAAAGTCTTGCAGATTAATGCACCTGATACATCCCAGGTCTTCACACTGGATGTTGATCTGCAACATGATGTTACATATGCTTTTCAAAATCTCTATGTCAGGACGATTACTACGTATCCTTCCGGCAAAGAAGTGAAGTCAGTTACTTCGCTTCAATTATCAAATGACGATGGTACCTGGGCAGGCGAATGCAGTGGTAAGAATTGCTTAATAGAACTTCCGCTACAGCAGCATTTCACTTTTCCGGAAACGGGTGAATATACCTGGACCATCGAGCCCTATATGCGGATAGATACAGTGCAGGGAATCAAAAGTCTTACTGTCCGATGTCGCAAGGTGACTCAATAACTCCTTCTTCGGAGGCCCTGTGGATTCAGCAGATGAATCAGTATGGACACGACCAGATTCCATTTCTGTTTGTGCTTGATTTTAAATTGATTTCTCCAATGGTCATTCCTTTGGAGGAGTTGGCCTCAACGGGTGTTCGGTACCAGGTACACGGCCTTCCAAAAATTTCTTTCGAGTTACATAGTAAACCATATATCCAAAAGCATCCTGTATCATTTCAAAAATATGATCGTGGTTTTGAAAAAGTGATGGAAGCCATCCATGCAGGTGATACGTATTTGCTCAATTTGAGTTATGCTACGCAACTGAAAGACATTCAAAATCTGGAAGAAATTTTTATTCAGGCAAAGGCGCCGTATAAGCTGATGGTTCGTGATCAGTTTGTTGTTTTCTCCCCTGAAAATTTTATCAGTATTGAAGACGGTGTCATTCGTACTTTTCCAATGAAGGGCACGATAGATGCTTCCATTCCTGACGCTGAGCAAAAATTGCTATCGGATCGCAAGGAACAGGAAGAACATGCAACGGTAGTTGATCTGTTACGCAATGATCTAAGCATCGTAGCAAAAAAAGTTACTCTTGAGCGCTATCGGTATATCACACGAATTGAAACACCAGAAAAATCCCTGCTGCAATGCAGTTCCGAAATCACCGGACAACTCCCTTCCGATTATCAAAGTCACCTGGGTGATATTATGAATGCACTTCTTCCGGCTGGCTCTGTAACAGGTGCTCCCAAGAAACGTACAGTGGAATTAATCGAATCAATTGAGCCGGAGCCGCGCGGATATTACACCGGTGTCTTTGGGATCTTCGATGGAGAGCGGCTTGATAGTGCGGTAATGATCCGTATGATCGAGCAGCGCGGCAATGAATTTTATTATCGCAGCGGTGGCGGCATCACCTATCGCAGCCATGCCGATATGGAATATCAGGAGATGCTGGATAAGGTGTATATACCAAAGTAAGTAACGAATTACGAGTGTGGAATGACGAGTGTTTGGATTAAATTTCAAATGCCGTTGTTCAACATTCTACCCTTTACTGGATAATAAATTCGAGCTACCAAAAAAAACACTCATCACTCGTCATTTGTAATTCGTAATTCTACAGACTATCTTGCCTGAGTGAAACAGTTTCTCGAGACCATTTGTATCCTTGACGGAGTAGCTCAACATTTGGAGTATCACCAACGCAGGTTGGATGCGACTCTATTGCACTTTTATCCCATGCATCACCATACGTGGCTTTTAGAAAAATGTATTCAGGTGCCGGATCAGTTTCAGATTGGCCATGTGCGTTGCAGGGTTGTATATGATGCGCATACATTAGACATCCATTTTTTTCCATATCAACTACGCATTGTCAGGAAATTAAAATTGATTGAATTACCTGATGGTTATAATTACGATTATAAATATGAAGACCGGAAAGTCCTGGAAGAATTATTTCTTCTAAAGGAATCAGCGGATGATATCCTGATGATGCGGCATGGCTGGATCATGGATTCATCAATTGCAAATATTGCTTTTGAAAAAAATAGAAGGTGGTACACGCCTTCAATTCCATTACTAGCCGGTACGACTTGGAAAAGAATGATTCAGGAGGGAAGTTTAATTCCACGTCCCATTCATGCAGATGATCTGCACACGTTTGATGGATTTATTCTGATAAATGCTATGATGCGTTTTGATGCATCTTATATCCAAAAGATAGATGTCGTCTGATGTAAAAAATTATTGACGGGATTGAAGGCGTGCCTCTAACATGGGTTTTACGGATTCCCATTCATGACTGAGAATGCTGAAGTATGCAGAACTGCGATAGGTTCCATCATCACGTAGCATGTGTTCGCGAATGATGCCTTCATAGATGCCCCCGATTTTCTCGATGGCTTTCCAGGAGCGGATGTTGTTGTGTTGTGTTTTGAGTTGGACGCGATGTGCTATCAGTTTTTCAAAGGCGAAGGCTAATAGAGCAAGTTTGCAATCGAAGTTGATGGTGGTGGCCCAGTATTCGGGTACCAGCCACGTGCCGCCTATTTCCAGTCGACGATCGTAGTGTCCGATATCGAGGAAGCGGGTAGCGCCAATTATTTTATTGGTAGGGGTATGAATGATCACGAAAGGATATTCCAGGCCTTTATAGCGGAGGTTTAATGAAGCATTGTGGATGCGATAAAAGGTGTCTCTGATGGACCAGTCACCGATATAAAATTCCCAGATGCGTTTGTCGGAGGCGGCGATGAGGAGGTCTTCGAAATGGTGTTCTTCTAATGGGATGAGTTTGATGAGTTGACCTGTTAGATGTGTTGGGTGTGTGATCCAATGGGTGGGCATGTGGTTGAATATTTGGGAATAAAATTAGGAAGAACATAAGTAATGATCTTTGATGCCGGATTAAAAGATTCCAGATGCCAGACTCATGGTACATCCCACGCTCACCTTTATTTCTTCTTACGCTCTTACACTCCTCCTGAGACCCAGTCCTTGCATAAATTCTATCATGAGGTTGTATGATTTTAAGAGTGGGTATTATTTCTGACGTGACTATTTTTTATTTGTTTAGCATCCAGATCGCGTAATTCAGGATGGAGGCAAAGCTGACCCATGCAATATACGGGACGAGCAACCATGCCGCAGGTTTGGAAATTTTTGAAAAATAAATGATGGTAAACAAGATTAGTACCCACATCATGATGATTTCGGCAAAGGCTAAACCTATCGCATGAAATTTAAAGAAGATCATAGACCACCAAAAATTGAGGAAGAGCTGAAAGGCGAATAGCCACATGGCTTGTTTCTTTTGAGGTTCAGGTGCGTTGCTTTTCCACACTAACCATAAGGATATACCCATCAATAGATAAAGAATAGTCCACACAGGTCCGAATACAGAAGAGGGTGGATTCCATTCGGGTTTGACCAGAGAATCGAACCACGGACCACGACCGGAATTTGAAAGAAAGCCACTGAGGATACCCGTTACTTCACAAATAAGGATGGCGATGATCAGTTTTAAAGTGTTGGATGGGCCCTTGGAGGTTTTCATGGAAGGGAAACAGGAAGGGAAATATTATGTTTAAGAGGGCAGAGATGTGTCCCGCAAAAGTCGCAAAAGTCGAAGAGCATACAACTTACTCTCTTACTGTCTTACTCTCTTACTGTCTTACATCTCGCAGAGCATGCAGAGAAAATTTCACGCTCTCACGCTCTCACGTTCTCACGTTCCCTGCTCTGAGCTGCACATGGATGAGTGTGAGGTGTCGAAGGGTCACGTTCTCACGTATTGAGAATTAACTCATCATAACGGAAGATCACGTCGAGGCCTTTGTTTTGAAAATAGCTGCGTGTTTCTTCTTCAGGACGATCACTGGTAGCAAGGACAAAATCACCACCCCAGGCGCCAAGTGATTTCACACAACCCCAGTAGTCGGAGAATTCATTACTCTGGACGGTAGGGAGTCCGATGATATCAGATACCAAAGTTTCATGTTGACGGACGAGTGTTTCAAATTCTTTTAAGGTGGTAGCCGTGTTAATACTTTCTGTAAGTCGAGAAACTTTATCTACTGATCCATTGAGACTGGCCTTGGATTGATGATATCGTTTTAATGCATCACGGCTGTTTTGTTTGCGGCCGAGGTATACGAGATACAGTTGCTCTTTGAAAGAAGGATCGAAGTCTGCACCATCGATGTGGAGCTCATGTTCGAGGAATTGATACAGGACCGGACCATCTGCATCTGCACAGGCAATGTCGTAACCGGAACCACCAAATGTATCGAAGAGAAGAATATATGGATTGACTTCAGCCCATTGAGCTACGCACCATACCAGAGTGGAACTGCTACCGAGACCCCACTCACGATCAAATTCAAGATATGTGTCGACTGTGTATTTGCGCCACTGCGATAAGAACTCAGAATTCTGGCGGCAGGCGGCTTTTAACAGTTGAGTAATACCGTTGCCGACTTCTTTGTCTGTGCAATCGATGCATTCGAAGGCCATCAGATCAAAATTGCCTGAAAACCAAAGGTTTCCTTTTCTGTCGTATGATTTCCAAACAATCTCACTGCCCGGGCGCTCATTGACATTCATCGATTGGCCGAGCTTACAAGGGAGCGCAAGGGAGACAGCACCGTTCAGCACCAGGTATTCGCCGGTGAGAAGGAGTTTTCCGTTTGCTTTGTAATGTCTTTTGGTCTGGACTGCCATTTTTTCAGGGTGGGCAAAGATAATCTCTTCGAACTTAGGTCAAAACGTGTGATCTGTACATCGACTTTTCGACCTGTAGACCCGGCAAAAAAAATAGCCACTGGCTTTGACCATAGATCAAAATCAGGATTGGGATGCGGCAAGATATATACTTTTTAATTATATATATCTATTCCATATAAAAAATCTTTCATACAAATTTTAGTTTGGCCGTAGATTGCCTTTACGATAGGGGTTCTGGTGGATCATTATTTGAAAGTGAATCGTTTTCAATACCTTCTGACATATATCCTTTCCCGGCAGAGAGAAACGAACCCTTTCAAAAAGGCCTTTGTTTACATTTGCTTCTAATACCTATTCGAAAACGAATCAATCCTCTTTTCACCATGACCTACGATAATTTTACTGTTAACGCACAGGAAGCCATCCTGGCCGGACAACGACTTGCTGCCAATCTTGGACAGCAGACGGTAGATACAACACACCTCATCAAGGGGATCCTCGAGGCAAATGAGGACAGTGCAAAATTTCTTTTTCAAAAAATAGGAGTCAGCATTCCTCAACTTGTCAAAGCACTGGATGAAGCAATTCAGACGTATCCTAAAGTCAGCGGATCTGACAAGCAATACCTGACCGATCACAGCAATAAATCACTTACGGAAGCAAAAAAATTTATTTCTGAGTTTGGTGATGAATTTATTTCAACTGAAATATTGCTCCTGGGGATTATGAAGGGCTCCAGTAAAGGTGCTCAGATCCTAAAAGATCAGGGTGCTACACTTGAAAGTCTGAAGACGGCCATTAAAGAATTACGCGCAGGTCGTCATGTGACGGATCAGAATACAGAAAACAAATACAATGCGCTGAAGAAGTATGCAATCCATCTCAACCAACATGCTTTGGATGGCAAACTCGATCCAATCATCGGTCGTGATGATGAGATCAGACGTATCCTGCACATTCTGTCGCGCCGTAAAAAGAATAATCCTATCCTCGTCGGTGATGCGGGTGTTGGAAAAACAGCGATCGTGGAAGGTATCGCCTGGCGTATCGTACAAAAGGATGTGCCGGAAAATTTATTAACCAAGCAAATCTATGTGCTGGATATCGCAGCGCTGATCGCGGGAGCCAAATTCAAGGGAGAATTTGAAGAACGGATCAAAGCAGTGATTGAAGAAACTAAAAGTTCTAATGGAGAGATCATACTTTTTATTGATGAGATACACACATTGATTGGTGCCGGAGGTGGTAGTGGTGCAATGGATGCTGCGAATATATTGAAGCCACCATTGGCTCGCGGTGAATTGAGAGTGATCGGTGCGACAACAGCAGATGAGTATCAGAAATATTTCGAACAGGACAAAGCACTCGTCAGAAGATTTCAGAATGTGTATATCGATGAGCCTTCAGTAGAAGATACTATATCGATCCTACGAGGCATTCAGGATAAATATGAAGTGTATCATAAGATTGCCATTCTCGATGAAGCGCTTGTAGCTGCTGCTGAGTTGTCACATCGCTATATCATTGACAGGCATCTTCCGGACAAGGCTATTGACCTGATAGATGAAGCTGCAGCAAAATTGCGTCTTGAACTTGATAGTGTTCCGGAGGAGATTGATGAGGCAGATCGACGACTGCGTCAACTGGAAATTGAGCGCGAAGCAATCAAGCGGGAGAAGGATGAGAAGAAATTAAAGAATATAAACGAATCCATTGCCAATGCTCAACAAAGACTTGATCAGGTCAAAGCGCAATGGAAAAATGAAAAGGATATCGTTGACACCATTCAGAATATTCGTAAGAAAAGTGAAGAACTCGAACAGGAAGCCATTGTAGCGGAGCGCGAATCTGATTTTGAGAAAGTAGCCAAGATCCGGTATGGAGAATTGGTGGATCAAAAAACGAAACTGGAAGCCGCTGAGACAGAGCTTAAAAAATTGCCCAAGGAAAGTCGGTTTACCAACGAGGAAGTGACTGCGGATGATATTGCAGAAGTGGTATCGAAATGGACCGGCATCCCGTTGCAGAAAATGATGAAGAGTGATACAGAAAAAATGCTGACACTCGAGGATGAGATTGGTAAGAGATTGATTGGTCAGGCTGAAGCGGTCCGGGCTGTATCAAATGCTGTAAGGCGCAGCAGGGCAGGTCTGCAGGATCCGAATAAACCGATTGGTTCATTTATTTTTCTTGGACCTACTGGTGTTGGTAAAACTGAGTTAGCGAAAGCACTTGCTGAAGTTCTTTTTGATGATGAAAATGCCATCACGCGCATTGACATGAGTGAGTACCAGGAAAAGCATAGTGTGTCACGACTTGTGGGCGCGCCTCCCGGATATGTTGGGTATGATGAAGGAGGACAGTTGACCGAAGCCATTCGTCGCAGACCTTACTCCATCGTGTTGCTGGATGAAATTGAAAAAGCACATCCGGATACCTTTAATATTCTGTTGCAGGTACTTGATGACGGACGCCTGACTGATAACAAAGGTCGCGTTGCCAATTTTAAAAATACGATCATCATCATGACATCCAATATGGGGTCAGATGTGATTCTTGAAAATTTTGAAGATCTGGAAGCTGTTGGTGAATCACATCGATTGGACATTCTGGCAACAACGAAAGAAGAAGTTTTTAATCTATTGAAAGAACATCTCCGTCCTGAATTCCTCAACCGGATCGATGATAAAATCATGTTCCTTCCGTTGACGAAAGAAGAGATTAAAAAAATTGCATTACTTCTACTCAACAAAGTCAAGAAAAACCTGGCCCGCCGTGAATTGAAACTTGAGATTAGTGACAAAGCACTTAATCTTGTAGCTGACCTTGGTTATGATCCACAGTTTGGTGCACGTCCATTAAAAAGAGTCATCGAAACAGAACTGGTCAATGAATTAGCGATGCAGGTATTGTCTTCAAAGTTTGTCGAGGGTGATACTGTTTATATTGATGCCGACAATAAAGGTTTTATTTTCTCTGAAGAAGGATACAAAGGTGATGGCTCTGCTCCCGTCGCGAATGGGAATGCCAGTTCCAAAAAAGATACTCGAGTGAAGCAGGTGGATCAATTAAAAAAAGCCACACAGGATGTCAATGAGCTGGTAAAGGATATCAAAGACGAAGATGATGATGATGACGATGATAATGGTGATGTTGCTCCCCCTGAAACTGAACCTCGTAAAGGATAATTATTTTGTCGTGCAGGGTTATCATGTTCGACAGATTATGCACTAGCAACAGTGTTGAGAAAGTTGAGCATTGTTTCCTTCGGAAACAAACCGTTTAGAAGGTTTAGAAATAAATGATCTACAGTTTTGTAAGATGAGGCAGTCCGACTTCATGAGGCAGTGTTGCGAAAGTTGAGTATTGTTTCCTTCGGAAACAAACCGTTTAGAAGGTTTAGAAATAAATGATCTACAGTTTTGTAAGATGAGGCAGTCCGACTT
>JBBREG010000107.1:0-11223 GCA_038203125.1 Chitinophagales bacterium | reverse complement strand
CGGGAAGAAGAAAGTCTTATGCGGACCATTCTCGACAAAATCAACCTGATCGGTGATGGGGCACAAAGTCTTTATTTTATAGACAAGGAAATTGAAGCCATCAATCAGGCAGAAATGGCTGAAGAAAAGGACGCTGAAGGTGAGAAGTAATAAGATCTTTTTATTAAGATTTCATTTACGTCAATCTCTACAATGCCCTGCATTTTTTTAGACCGCAGATTATTATGATGGTTATGATTAATTAAGATTTGATTTAAGCAATATCCTGCATACCCTGCAATGAAATCAGTGGCTCAAATCTGCGTAAATTCGTTTCTAAATAATTTTACGTAATCTGCGTAAAAATAAATGAACGCTGCCATGGATCCCGAATCAATCCTCTTCCCGGAAACACAAAATTTTATCGCCGGCAAATATGTGCCACAGCCCGGGCGTACATTGAATGTCATCACCCCGATATCGGGTGATGTGATTTCGGCTGTAACAATGTCTGATTATGAAGAACTGGATCGCGCTGTCACATCAGCCCGTGAAGCATTTCCCGCCTGGTCGGGGACACCCATCAAGGAGCGTGTACAGATTTTCTATCGCTATAAAACATTGCTCGAAAAACATCTCAGTGAGCTTGCTTACCTGGTCCATGTAGAAAATGGAAAAACTATGGAGGAAGCAACTGCTGAAGTGGAAAAAAGTATTGAGCTCACTGAATTTGCCTGTTCACTGCCGCAATTGGTGGGTGGTGAATTGCTGGAGGTAAGCAGGGGCGTGGAGTGCAGAGTTGAATATAAACCTGTCGGGGTCGTCGCTTCGATTGCACCCTTTAATTTTCCTAACATGGTACCGCACTGGACCATACCCAACGCATTGGCATTGGGAAATTGTATGATCCTGAAGCCCTCCGAACAAGTTCCCATGTCGGCTATCCGTATATCACAACTATTATGTGAGGCGGGATTGCCTGATGGCGTATTGAATATCGTGCATGGGGATAGGGAAATCGTTGAAGCTATTTGTGATCATCCCATGATAGAAGCGGTGTCGTTTGTTGGTTCAACCAAAGTCGCTAAGATTGTATATCGTCGTGCCACAGGAAATCTCAAACGATGTATTGCACTTGGCGGTGCTAAAAATCATTTGATTGTATTACCGGATGCACATCCGGAAATGACGGCATCGAATATCACAGCAAGTATGAGCGGATGTGCAGGCCAGCGTTGTATGGCTGCTTCTGCCATGCTAGCGGTGGGTCCAACGGATGCGATCATCAACAAAATTTGTGAAGAAGCTAGAAAAATTATTCCGGGAGTGAATCTCGGAAGTGTGATCAGCAAAGAAGCAAAAGAACGTATCGAAAGATATATTACCGAAGCTGAACAAGCCGGTGCTAAAGTTTTAGTCGATGGGAGAAATTGTGTCGTAGAAGGAAATGAACGCGGATATTACGTGGGACCAACCGTTATAGATTATGTCACATCTGACATGGCTATTGCACAGGAAGAAGTTTTTGGACCTGTGCTTGCCATCATTCGTACATCAAATCTTGATGAAGCTCTTGCCATTGAAAATGCAAGTAATTATGGTAATGCTGCTTCTGTATTTACTCAGAGTGGTGCCATGGCCCGAAGAGTAATGGAGGAGGCCAGTGCTGGCATGATTGGTGTGAATGTCGGCGTTCCCGTTCCCCGCGAACCTTTTTCATTTGGAGGCTGGAACGATAGCAAATTTGGAGTCAATGATATCACCGGTAAAAGTTCGATCGAGTTTTGGACCAAGCTAAAGAAGACCACCATTAAGTGGAATCCGGAATCGAAAGTGAATTGGATGAGCTGAAATTCGTGAATCGTGAAACGTAAGTTGCTCATTGTCCACCCTCGCTTATAGTGGCTATTGCCAATAAGCGGTCCCTGCGTTCTTAATTCGCCTGTTTCTTCGAAACGTGGCTATTGCGAAACGCCGGGTAGTTTCAAAATAAATTAAGAAAAATTCAATCTCGAAAGTTCCCGGCGTTTTCCATCCAGCGTTCCGAAGGAAAGGAGATGGAAACGCAGGGACCGTTTTTTTGCGCAGCATAAAAAACGAGGGCAGAACTTTCGTGAAGCCGTGAATCGTGAACCGTAAGTTGCTCATTGTCCACCCTCGCTTATTGTGGCTATTGCCAATAAGCGGTCCCTGCGTTCTTAATTCGCCTGTTTCTTCGAAACGTAGCTATTGCGAAACGCCGGGTAGTTTCAAAAATAAATTAAGAAAAATTCAATCTCGAAAGTTCCCGGCGTTTTCCATCCAGCGTTCCGAAGGAAAGGAGATGGAAACGCAGGGACCGTTTTTTTGCGCAGCATAAAAAAACGAGGGCAGAACTTTCGTGAAGCCGTGAAACGTGAACCGGCATACAACTCTCTCACGCTCCTTGCCCTGAGCGACGTATGGATGAGTAAAAGGTGTCGAAGAGTCACTTTCTCACTTTCTAATACCTCTCACTCGCTCACTCGCTCACAACTCGCATCCGCAATCTCAAGCGCCTTCGAAATAATTTCCAACCCGTCATCAATCTGCTCCCGGGTGACCGTCAAAGGTGGACAGGTGAAAATGTAATTCCATCTTACAAAGGTATACATCCCTAATTCTTTAATCCTGGCAGCTACTTTGTTCATGACTTCCATTTCCGACACAGTGGCATTAAATGGAGCCATCGGTTCTTTCGTTTCACGATTCTTCACCACTTCAATACAACCTAATAAGCCAGTAGTGCGGAAATCACCTATACTTGGATGTTTGGTTTTTAGTTCTTCCATTCGCTGCGAAATATATTCACCCATGGCAGCCGCATTTTCGATCAGGTGTTCATCTTCATATATATTGAGAACTTCGAGTCCGGCCGCACAACTGACAGGATGAGCTGAGTAGGTGAGACCAATCATCAGAGGTTTGTCATTAAAGTATTCTGCAATTTTATCAGATACAATCAGAGCACCGAGCGGAAGATATCCTGCTGTAATTCCTTTGGCTGTAGCGATCATATCGGGCACGACACCATGATAATCCACACCAAACCATTTCCCAGTGCGGCCAAAACCACTCATGACTTCATCGGCGATCAACAGGATATTATATTTATCACAAAGCGCTCTTACCTTTTGTAAATAGTCCGGTGGATATTTGATACATCCGGAAGAGCCACTTTCTCCTTCCATCAGGATGGCAGCGATATTATCCGGTCCTTCAAATTGTATGACACGTTCGATGTGACTTACACATTCGCGTTGACACCATGTGATTTCTTTTCCCCATGGACACCTGTAACAATAGGGATCTTCCACATGGATGACATTCGGGATCTGCTGGGAATCAGAGGGTAATTTTCTCGGATCACCACCTGCAGTCATGGCACCATACGATGCTCCATGAAAAGCCCGATAGCGCGCCAGGATTTTATGTTTGCCGGTATAAAGTCTTGCAAGCTTGATCGCATTTTCGATCGCAGTGGCACCACACACTGTAAAAAATGATTTCGTAAGATTACCCGTGGTGATCTCTGCCAGTTTTTTTCCCAACAGACCTCTGACTTCGGTAACGCATGATGGTGTTACAAAGGAGACTTGTTGCATTTGTTCTGTCACTGCTCTCGTCACACGTTGATTGCCATGCCCAATATTCACATTCATCAACCCGGATGAAAAATCCAGATATCTTTTCCCATCGTAGTCATACAGATAGACACCCTCCGCTTTTTGGACAGCGATGGGATTGAGGCCGGATTGTTTCGACCAGGAAAAGAGGGTGTAATCCTGGTTGTCGGAGATGATTTGGGAACGGACTGTTTCAGAGGTAGTGGACATAGAGATTGTTTTTGATCAATCTAAAGGCAAGTTACGAAAATGAGCTACGAAACTAGTTACGAATTACGAGTGAAGAATGACGAATATTATTTCAAATTTTGGGATACTATATATTTGTTGGGATAATAGCTGAGTTGTAACTTTAGAATTCACATAGTTTGAAAACATGAAATTTGATCACCTGAAGGATCGCTTTATGCGATTTGCTTTGCTTGCCGTCAAGTCTACTGAGAAATTCGCATCAAAAAAAGTGTATTGGATTATCACAGACCAATTAATCCGCAGCTCTTCCTCTGCTGCATCCAACTACCGCGCAGCAAGTCGTGCAAAATCTACCCGTGACTTTATAAACAAACTCAAAATTGTTGAGGAAGAACTGGATGAATCTAACTTCTGGATAGAATTCACCATAAAAATTGACTCCTCATTTGAACCCGCATTTGGTCCTATATTAAAGGAGGGAAATGAATTGCTGGCAATTGTGGTTGCATCGATCAGGACAGCTCGCCGAAATCAACGGACTGTATCGAAGGGGACCGATTAAAAGAGTAAAATTTTGAAATACTCATCGCTCAATACTCTTAATCCGTAATTATTACTCATCACTCGTCACTCGTAATTCGTAACTTTCATCGATGCACCGAGAAAACAATCTCTACTCCAAAGACCTTGCTCCCATCCCCCAAAGTCAGCGTACATGGAACACCTGGAACTACACTGCACTGTGGATCAGCATGAGCCTCTGCATCCCTACCTACATGCTTGCGAGTTCATTGATTGAAGGAGGAATGAACTGGTGGCAGGCGATCCTGACGATCTTTTTGGGGAATTCAATTGTATTGGTGCCGATGGTGCTCAATGGACATGCGGGAGCGAAATACGGAATTCCATTTCCGGTGCTGGCGAGAGCAAGCTTTGGAACACGACTCGCGAATCTTCCTGCATTGTTGCGTGCGATCGTGGCGTGTGGATGGTTTGGTATACAGACCTGGATTGGTGGGTTTGCATTATATCAGATGCTGAGGTTGTGGATACCTGGCTTGGAAACATTGGCGGATATATTTCCGGTATCCTGGGGATTGAAGACAGGACCTGCGATTACATTTTTTCTGTTTTGGTTGCTGAATATGTATGTGGTGTATTTAGGTGTGGAGAGTATCCGGAAATTGCTGGTATTTAAAGCGATCTTCCTTCCTCTGGCTGCATTGGCATTATTGTTTTGGGCTATTGATGCGGGGAATGGATTGGGTCCGATATTATCACAGCCGTCAAAGTTTCAGACTAGTGGGGAGTTCTGGAAATTTTTCTTTCCTGCTTTAACGGGCATGGTGGGGTTCTGGGCAACGTTGTCATTAAATATTCCGGACTTCACGCGATATGCTGTTAGTCAGCATGCGCAGTTGAAAGGACAGGCGATTGGATTGCCGTCATCGATGACCTTGTTTTCTTTTATTGGTGTGGTTGTCACGTCCGCAACGATGATCATCTATGGTGAGACGATTTGGGATCCGATTGTGCTGGCGGGAAAATTTGAAAATAAAATTATTGTGAGTCTGGCTATGATCGCTGTGGCGATCTCAACTCTGGCTACAAATATCGCCGCCAACATTGTCAGTCCGGCAAATGACTTTGCGAATTTGTCTCCTTCTAAAATCTCATTTCGAACCGGTGGGTTTATAACAGGCATACTCGGCGTATTAATATTTCCCTGGAAATTAATTTCGGATCCCACCGGATACATCTTCACCTGGCTGATTGCGTATTCGAGTTTATTGGGGCCAATAGGTGGTATTATGATCGCTGACTATTTTTTCATTCGCAGCAAACATCTTGAAGTGGACGAGTTGTATTCTTCAACAGGAAGATACACATATACGAAGGGGTGGAATTACGCGGCACTGATCGCATTACTCGCGGGAATACTTCCAAATGTCCCGGGATTTTTGGTGACGATACATGTTGTGGCAAAAGAGAATGTGCCCATGTGGATTGCCAACCTGTATCACTATGCATGGTTTGTCGGATTTGTCGTATCCTTTGTAGTGTATCTTGTCTTAATGAAACGAAAAAATCATGGATGAATATTTACAGATCGCCATTGATGAGGCAAAGCAGGGTAGGTCAGAGGGTGGAATTCCCATTGGCTCTGTACTCATACGTGATGGTGAAATCCTGGGTCGTGGTCATAACAAACGAGTCCAGGATGGTGATCCGGTAACGCATGCTGAAATTGATTGTCTGCGCAATGCTGGTCGCGTAGGTAATTACAGGAATGCTGTTTTGTATTCAACACTCATGCCCTGTTATCTATGCGCAGGAGCAGTTGTCCAGTTTGGTATTAAGAAAGTCTATGCCGGAGAAGATGAGACGTTTTCAGGGGCCAAAGAATTTATGGAGTCACATGGAGTGGAGGTTATCAATCTTCAGTCGGAAGAATGCAAACAAATGATGAGAGAGTTTATAGCGGAGCATCCCGAGTTGTGGTTTGAAGACATAGGGATTTTATAAAAGGTGCGAATTTCTACCCGCCAATATCCACATCTCAAATTCCACTAATCAAAAGATTCTTAAATCAAAAATCAAAAATCAAAATGAGTTTATTGATTAAAAATGGCCGGATCGTCACTGCAGCAGAAGATTATGTTGCAGATATTTTCATCTCGGGCGAAACTATACATACAATTGGTACCAACCTGGATCTTGCAGCCGATGAAGTTATAGATGCGACAGGACTATTGGTATTTCCTGGAGGGATTGATCCGCATGTGCATCTCGACATGCCTTTTATGGGCACTTACAGCAGCGATAATTATGAAACCGGAACCCTTGCAGCTCTCCATGGAGGTACGACGATGGTAATTGACTTTGTACTGCAGACTCAGGGCAAATCGTTGCATCATGCATTGGAAGCATGGCAATCACGCTCCACAGGGAATTGTTACGGTGACTATTCCTTTCATATGGCAGTAACTGATTTTAATGAGAAAACGAAGCAGGAGATCCTTCAGATGGTAGAGGAAGAGGGAATTACTTCTTTCAAAACATTTATGGCCTATAAAGGGGCATTGATGATTGATGACCGCCAGATGATAGGCCTGATGCAGGAAGTAAAAAGATGTGGTGGTATGGTGACTGTTCATGCGACCAATGGAGATATGATTGATTATCTGGTGGCTCAATACAAAGCAGAGGGAAAAATAGCACCTCTCCATCATTACCTGTCGCAGCCTGAGATAACAGAAGCAGAAGCCACAGGACGATTTTCGGATATGGCTCATTATACGGGTGTCACAGCGTATGTAGTGCATATGACCTGTGAAGGTGCGTTGAATCACATCCGTGATATTCAGAAACGAAATCAGAAAGTCTATGCTGAGACATGTATCCAATATCTAATTCTTGATGCGGCTTTGTATGAGAAAAATTTTGAAGGAGCCAAATGGGTGATGAGTCCACCGTTGCGACAGAAGAAAGACCAGGATACTCTATGGGCAGGGATTAATCAGGGAACTGTACAAGTGGTTGCCACGGACCATTGTCCTTTTATGTGGGAACAAAAGCTGATGGGCAAAGATGATTTTTCAAAAATTCCAAATGGACATCCAGCGATTGAAAACCGGATGGAATTATTATTTACGGAAGGTGTGCAGAAAGGAAAAATTTCTTTGAATAAATATGTAGAAGTTACCAGCACCAATGCTGCGAAAATATTTGGTATGTTTCCGCGAAAGGGATGTGTGGCGGTGGGCAGTGATGCAGATCTGGTATTATTTGATCCGAATGAGGAGCATACGTTATCGGTCGGCACGCATCATATGAATGTAGATTATAGTGCGTATGAAGGCTGGGAGTTGAAGGGGAAGTGTAAAAAGACAATACTCCGCGGACAGGTAGCGGTTGATGGTGGTGTGGTGAGAATTCAAAAAGGCTATGGACAATTTGTGAAGCGCAGTAAGGTGGCGCACATTATATAGGGAACACGGATGTATTAAGATCTTTTAAGATTGGTTAAGATTTGATCCGTCTGCATCGGTAAGTTCTTTTTTAAGTCATTTGAAAATACTTTTCTTTGAAATTCAGGCTTTTTACCAAAGTTAAAAAGTAAGCCAACCTCTACATTTGTTCCTTTCAGATAATTTATAAGCTGAAATTCATCGTCTTCACGGAGTACGATAGCAGCTTTCAATTCAGCGATTACTTCTTTTTCTACAAAAATATCAGCCTGGTAATAGCCTACTTCTTCTGTTTCATAATAGACTCTTATGGGAAATTGGGGCTCGCAGTTTAATCCCATTTTCCGCAATTCAAAGACCATTGCTCGCTCATACACTTTTTCGAGAAATCCATAACCAAGTGTATTGTAAACCTGGAAAAAGGCTTTAATGATCTTTGATGTGAGATCTGAGTGCTTACTATTGATGTTCATTATGGGTGAAGTTGAACAGTTGTAAAATCTCCTGAATATAAGTAAGAACACCAGGATTTGCAACATTGATCTTAATAAATCCTAATAGATCTTAATACATCCGTGTTCCATGATAATAGTGTGCAACGTAATTTTCCTATCTTTTCCCAACATATCCACAACATATGCCACGAATCATCAAATCCGGCCTGATCCAGATGTCGCTCCCTCTTACAGAAGGCGAAGGCACCATCCCTGAGATCATACAAGCCATGATCAATAAGCACATACCCTACATCGAAGATGCTGGCCGGCAGGGTGTGCAGATATTATGCCTGCAGGAAATATTCAATACACCCTACTTCTGTCCCGGACAGGACAGTACATGGTATGCAAGCGCTGAATCCGTTCCCGGTCCTACTGTCGAATTGATGCAAGGGTATGCAAAGAAGTATAACATGGTCATCATCGTTCCAATCTATGAGAAAGAACAAGCTGGTGTCCTGTACAACACGGCTGCTGTCATCGATGCAGATGGAACGTATCTCGGTAAGTATCGTAAAAATCATATCCCACATACATCCGGATTTTGGGAAAAATATTTTTTCAAACCCGGCAATCTTGGATATCCCGTGTTTCAAACGAAGTATGCGAAAGTGGGTGTGTACATATGTTATGACCGGCACTTTCCCGATGGTGCGCGTATCCTGGGATTGAATGGGGCAGAGATCGTGTACAATCCTTCAGCAACTGTTGCGGGCTTGTCACAATATTTATGGAAGCTCGAGCAACCTGCGCATGCGGCAGCGAATGGATATTTTATGGGCTGTATCAATAGAGTAGGATATGAGAAACCATGGAATGTGGGCAAATTTTATGGGTCGTCATACTTTGTGGATCCACGTGGCCAGATATTTGCACAGGCCTCCGAAGACCGGGATGAATTGCTAGTTGCAGAGTTTGATCTTGACATGATCGAAGAAGTCCGGAATGTATGGCAATTCTTTAGAGACCGCCGCCCCGAAACTTATGGCAAGATTGTTGAATTGTGATAAGGAATTTTGATTTCAGATTTCTGATTTTGGATTTTTTATTGAATCAAGGATTTTTAATGAACTATAATTCAATAATTGTTTTAAAAACATAATGGCTGAATATAAACCACCGCAAAACGAAACAGAATTTCAGGAAAACTTTGCCCAGATCAAACCTTTGATGTCTGCGAATGAAGCATTTTATGAAAGTGCAAGATGCCTGTTTTGCTACGATGCACCTTGTGTTAAAGCATGTCCTACAGAGATCGATATCCCGTTATTTATCCGCCAGATCCATTCCAAAAATGAAATGGGTGCGGCAAAGACAATATACGACGCCAATTATTTTGGCTATGCGTGTGGTAAGGTCTGTCCGACGGAAGTGCTGTGTGAGGGTTCCTGTGTATACAATCACACGGATGTAAAGCCTATTGAAATTGGTCGTTTGCAATCGTATGCAACACACAAGGCAATTATTTCAGAAAAATTTTACCACCAACCTGCGACCACAAATACAAAGAAAGTTGCTGTGATTGGCGCAGGCCCCGCTGGTATAAGTTGTGCGTGTGAATTACGCAAAGCGGGTTACGAAGTGGACGTGTTTGAAGCGAAAGCCTTACCGTCTGGCTTGACGGTACATGGCGTTGCACCCTATAAGATCACGAATGATGAGGTCCTGGATGAGATGATGTACCTGGAAAAACAGTTTGGATATACAGTGTATTATCACACACCGATCAATTCCAAAGAGGATATTGAAAAACTGGAAGCGAATTATGATGCAGTTTTTTTGGGAGTTGGGTTGGGCAGTACATCTAGGCTTGGAATCAAGGGTGAGGAACTACAAAATGTAGTGGGAGCGGTTGAGTGGATTGAGCGATTGCGGTTAAAGCATCATCGAATTCATCCGCCCGAAAAAGTGATTGTATTGGGTGGTGGTAATACCGCGATGGATGCAGCGAGTGAAAGTGCACGGATGGGAGCAGCGCATGTGATACTGGCATATAGGCGAAGTAAGGAAGGAATGGGTGCGTATGATTTTGAATATGAATTGGCGAAGGAAGTTGGAGTGAAGGGTATGTTCAATATAGCACCGCTGGAAATTTTGGGAAGCAGTGATCTGAATGAAAATGAAAAGGTCAGTGGGGTCAGATTCATCCGAACACAAACTGTAAATGGTCTTATTGAAAATATTCCGGGTAGTGAATTTATCGAAACATGTGATTGGGTGATTAAGGCGACAGGTCAATCCAGGCGGACAGAACTATTGGTCATGATCGCAGGCATTGATACGCATGTGAATGGGACGATCAAAGTGGATACATTGTTTCGGACTACGAATCCAAGATATTTTGCTGCTGGTGATGCAGTAAGTGGGGGTCAGGAGGTGGTGAACGCAGTGTCAGATGGAAAGAAAGCGGGGAAGGCGATCAGTAAGTTTTTGACGATTGAGGGGTTGAAAAGGGTGACGGATTGAGTAGGTATTGGAATAGGGAGAAAATTGGCTCAAAAAAAGTTGGCAAATTCATATACTTAATTGATAATGTTCATTATACATATTAAAAGTATATTTAATAGTGAAGTATATTCACATTTTATTTCAATTTGCTTCCAAAATTGCCCCAAATATTGATTTATACTATTGACAATGTGATTATTACGTATTAATTAAATATTTAATACTGTAGTATATTTACATTTTACTCCTTTTTGCCTGTTTTAGCCAACGTTGATCTACTTTTTGTCTTTTACTTTTTACCTTACGTACCCATGGCAAACCTACAATCCAACTTCGCCGGCATCCATTCGCCCAACCCTTTCTGGCTCGCCTCCGCACCCCCAACCAACACCGGATACCAGGTCATGAAAGCCTTCGACGCAGGCTGGGGTGGCGCCGTATGGAAAACCCTCGGCGTCCCCGTAATAAATGTTTCTTCACGTTACGGTGCCG